>JAFPBC010000145.1 GCA_017390595.1 Selenomonadales bacterium
ACTCGAGCTCGACCCGGGCATGGCATTCGGTACGGGCACGCATCATACGACAGCAATGTGCCTCAGACTTTTGGAAGGCCTCGTAAAACCGAATCAAGAGATCTTCGATATCGGTACAGGATCGGGCGTTCTCTCCATTGCGGCGGCAAAACTCGGCGCGACGAAAATTCTCGCAGTTGACTATGATGAGCTTGCCGTTCGCATCGCCGAAGAAAACGTTGCGGCGAACCATACGGAAGATATCATCACGACGAGACAAGGCGACCTCTTCAAAGGCATCGAAGGCGAAGCGGATATCGTCATCGCCAACATCATCGCCGATATCATCATCAGACTTCTGCCCGATGCACCGAGCCACTTGAAAAAAGACGGCCGCATGATAACGAGCGGTATCATCCAAGACCGCATCGACGATGTTATCGCCTCTGCGGAAGCGAACGGCATGGTCGTAGAACATATCGAACGTTCGGGTGACTGGGCGGCAATGATCCTTCGCCGTGGTGACGGCCAATGAGACGATTTTTCTTAAACGGCATCATCAGCGAAACGATGGAGCTGACAGGTACGGACGCTCATCACATCGCGCGTGTCCTTCGCATGGCAGTCGGCGACAACGTCATCATCGCTGATGAAAACGAACGTACTGCTAAGGCTGAGATAACCGCTATCACAGATGAAGTCGTGACCTTATCTTTGATAGAATATCTCGAAGACGATTCCGAGCCGACAGTCAAAGTTCGCCTCGCACAATGTCTGCCCAAGAGCGACAAGATGGAATTCATCGTACAAAAGGCAGTCGAACTCGGTGCGGTATCTATCCAGCCTGTCAACTCGGAAAACTGCGTCGTCAAATATACGGCGGACAAGCAGGCAAAACGTGTGGAGAGATGGCAAAAGATCGCCCACGAAGCCGCCAAACAATGTAAACGTGCCGCTGTGCCGACAGTCGAACCTATCATCACGCTGAAAGAATTGTTATCGCGTGTCGGTGAAGATGAAACGGTACTCTTCTGCTACGAAGCGGAAGACGGTCGTACACTTCGTCAGGCACTCAACACGCATCAAGCAGAAAAATATACCGTCCTCATCGGCCCCGAAGGCGGATTCTCGCCCGAAGAAGCAAGACTATGCCAAGAAATGGGCGCACATCCTGTGTCGCTCGGCAGTCGTATCCTCAGAACGGAGACGGCATCTCTTGCGGCCTTGACGATGGTACTCTACGCACACGGCGAACTCGGTGGTGCGCTGTGAGCGGAATAATAGGAGGAAATAAAATGCAGCGTCGCGCAGCATTTGCAACACTCGGTTGCAAAGTCAACCAATATGAAACGGAAAGCATGGAAGGTCTCTTTAAAACGCACGGCTATGAGCTCGTCTCGTTCAGTGAAGAAGCAGACGTCTATGTTATCAATACGTGCTCTGTTACACAACTCGGAGAGAAAAAATCGCGCCAGCTCATTCGTCGCGCGCATCGTATGAATCCTGCGGCTATCGTTGCCGTAACGGGTTGCTACGCACAAGCCGAAGCAGAAACGATACGTGCCATGGAAGGCGTCGGTGTCGTGATCGGCACGCGTGAGCGCGGTCGTATCGTTGAGCTCGTCGAAGAAGCGATGGCCAGCGGTCAGACACAAGACGTCGTCGGCAACATCATGGAAGCCGACACGTTCGAAGATATCCCGCTTACGGAAAGACCACTTCGTACACGTGCTTTTCTCAAGATACAAGAAGGCTGTACGAACTTCTGCACGTACTGCATCATCCCGTATACGCGCGGTCCGCTTCGCTCGCGTCCCGTAGGCAGTATCCGTGAAGAAGCACGCCGTTTGGCGGAAGGCGGATTCCATGAGATCGTCTTGACAGGCATCCATCTTGGTGCATACGGTCGCGACCTTACGGACGATATCGACCTTGCCGATGCGGCACAGGCCGTACTCGATGCAGGACAGGTCAAACGTCTTCGTATCGGCTCCTTGGAGTCTATCGAAGTATCGCCGAAACTTCTCCGTCTCTTGAAAGAAGATAGTCGCATCTGTCATCATCTCCACTTGCCCTTGCAGGCAGGTCACGACGTCGTGCTCAAGGCGATGAACCGTCATTACGCGGCATCGGAGTTCAAAGACCTGCTCGCGCATCTGTTGACAGAAGTCCCCGATCTTGCCATCACGACCGACATCATCGTCGGATTCCCCGGAGAAACGGACGAGATCTTCGAAGAAACGCTCAAATATGTCGAATCCCTTCCGCTTGCGGGTATGCATGTATTCCCGTATTCGCGCCGTAAAGGCACACCTGCGGCATCGTATCCCGACCAAGTCGAAGAATCGGTCAAAAAAGAACGTGCCCATCGTATGGGGCAGCTTGCCGAAGCCAAAGCAAAAGCGTATGCCGAAACGTGGCTCGGAAAAGACGTCGAGATCCTTGTGGAGAGATGCACAGACGGTCGGATCGAAGGGCTGACACCGCAATACATCCGCGTTCATGCCGAAGGACAAGCCGAAGAAGGTACATTCCTCACCGTTTGTCCGCAGAAGGTAACAGATGCGGGACTTTGGGCAGTCGTGAAATAATCTGAATATTAAGCAGGATTTTTGCTCGAGAGAGCGAATAACTATATGGATATTATGCAAATAGGTCGTATGACACGAAAGGAGGTGCGTGGGAAATGGAAAACAACTGCATTTTTTGTAAGATCGCAGCGAAAGAGATCCCGAGCAACGTTGTATACGAAGATGACAAAATGATCGTATTCCATGATATCAGCCCGGCGGCTCCTGTTCATGTACTTGCGATCCCGAAAAAACATATCGACAGCGTACTTGCTTTGACGGCGGAAGATGAATCCTTGATGGGTCATATGATGCGCGTGATGGCAAACGTTGCCGCAGACCTCGGTGTTGACGAAAAAGGCTTCCGCATCGTAACGAATACGAAAGAAGACGGTGGTCAGACGGTCAATCACTTACATTTTCACTTAATTGGCGGAAGAAGTATGCAATGGCCGCCAGGTTGATGTTGACAAAGGGATTCTGTTTTTGTATAATGGATTAGTGTATATGAAAAATATACTCCCGAAACAGTGTTTAATTTGGAGGGAGGGGAAATAAATGTCGGAAGTTAAAGTTGGAAAAAATGAAACGATTGATAGTGCGCTCCGCCGCTTTAAACGTACGTGTCAGAAAGCTGGTACTTTGGCTGAAGTAAGAAAACGTGAACACTACGAAAAACCGAGCGTAAAACGTAAGAAAAAATCCGAAGCTGCACGTAAACGTAAATTCAAAGCGTAACGCACAGCAGGAGGTCATCTTACGATGTCGTTAAGAGAACAATTGAACGCAGATAAGAAAGAAGCGATGAAGGCTCGTGAAGCCGGTAAACTTCGTCTTTCTGTTATTCGTATGGTCTGGGCCAATATCAGCAACCTCGAGATCGAAAAGAAGAGAGAGTTGACTGAAGAAGAGATCGCAGGCGTTATTGCCAAAGAAGTCAAGATGAGAAAAGATTCCATCGAAGAGTTCAAAAAAGGCAATCGCGCAGACCTCGTTGAGCAGGCCGAGCAGGAAGTAGCGGTATTGATGCCGTATCTTCCACAACAAATGAGCGAAGAAGAAGTTCGTCAGGTAGTCGCAGATACGATCGCTGAAGTCGGCGCAGCATCTGCCAAAGAGATGGGCAAAGTCATGTCCGCGTTGATGCCGAAAGTCAAAGGTCGTGCAGACGGCAAGCTTGTCAACACTATCGTTCGCGAATTGTTGCAGAAATGATAAAAAAAGCAGGTACAGAATGTTGTACCTGCTTTTTTGTATGTTTAAATAGGAAAAGAATCGGGCCTCAAAGGGAATTCAAATTGTAAATCTTCTGAAAAAATGTTATATTGTAACCAAGCAAATGTATCATATCAGGCATCGGTTTCAAGACATGGTTCAAGGAGAAACAGGTGCATGATCGAATAAAGAAGGGAGACGTGTTATGACGATCTTTGCGGATTTTCATACGATGATGAATGTGCTTCTTTTGGCAGTCGTGTTCATTGCGATACTGACGGAGATCAAGACGGCCGGTATGGGC
>JAFPBC010000017.1 GCA_017390595.1 Selenomonadales bacterium
CGTCGATACGGCACGTTCGCCTGCCGCAAGGATACCCATATAACCACCGAGACACGGACCGCAAGTCGGCGTGCTGACGATGGCATTGGCTTCGATAAATGTTGCAATATATCCGCGTCTCATCGCTTCCATATAAACATGTTGCGAACCCGGGATAATGATAGCGCGTACATCATCGTGAACTTTTTTACCCTTCAATACTTCTGCCGCTTGTTCCAGGTCTTCGATACGACCGTTCGTACAAGAACCGATAACGACCTGGTCTATCTTGATCTCACCGACATCTTCTACATTCTTCACGTTTTCGGGAAGATGCGGAAGTGCTACAACAGGTTTCAAGGCAGAAAGGTCTATCGTAACGACCGATGCATATTCCGCATCAGCATCTGCTTCAACGATCTCGTACGGTTTTGTTACGCGACCTGTGATATATTCCATCGTAATTTCATCAACAGGGAAAATACCGTTTTTCGCACCTGCTTCGATCGCCATATTCGAGATGGTCAAGCGATCTGTCATCGAAAGCGATTTTACACCTTCGCCTGCGAATTCGAGTGCTTGATAACGAGCACCGTCTACACCGATCATACCGATGAGCGTCAAGATAACATCCTTACCACAGACCCATTTAGGCAGTGTTCCCATCAATTCTACTTTGATAGTATATGGTACTTTGAACCACGTATCACCTGTTGCCATTGCCGCGCCCATATCAGTCGAGCCGACACCCGTTGCAAAAGCACCTACGGCACCGTATGTACACGTATGGGAATCGGCACCGATGATAACTTCACCCGGAGCGACCAAACCTTTTTCAGGCAAAATAACGTGCTCGATACCCATACGACCTACTTCGAAATAATGTTTGATCTGATGTTTTTTTGCGAATTCACGCATCGTTTTTGCCATGCCTGCCGACTTGATATCTTTGTTCGGTGCAAAATGGTCAGGCACAAGTGCGATCTTTTCACGGTCAAAGACAGGACGACCTATCTTTTCGAATTCTTTGATTGCGGGCGGAGCTGTAATATCATTCCCCAACACCAAGTCTACTTTACTTTTAATAAGCTGTCCCGGAACTACCTTATCCAGTCCCGCATGACGTGCAAATATTTTTTCAGTCATTGTCATTCCCATGTGAAATCCCTCCATTACGATTCATTAAAAAAGCCCCTATCAGCATCTACTGATAGGGGCGTGATACGCGGTACCACCCTACATTTTACTCTGTGACCTTACGATCCGCTCGATAACGTGAGCACACGCTTTTGCCTACTTATCGACAAAAGAGTTCACGGGTGAGCTCAAACAAACTTCTGTATCGATTCACAGCACCATCGACTCTCTGTAACAGAACCATCTTTGTTTTTTATCCCGATCATTACCTATCCCTTTTATTGTTTACAAGTTTACATATTTTACTCCTTTATTATCGCAGGCAAATGCATATTTGTCAAGATATACTATGAAAGAAAATATAAACATGTATAAAAGAATCTTCTTCACATATACTAATCACGCTTCGATGATTCACTTATGATGAATTAAAGGAGGGCTATTATGACAAATAGTACAAAAACGTCTGCACAGAACGGTTCTATGAATCAGTCGGCACAGGCTAATACCAATCCTTTGGCAGCTATGAATAACGCGATCGTAAACAGCAAGATTCAAGAGAGCATGAAAGAATACGGCACGTATACGGCAACGAGTGATGCCAATAACGAATATCCGCCGAAAAATCAGTCGGGTAGTAATATGAACCAGTCCTCGCCGCAGAATCAGACTACTTCTTCCACAATGCAAAACAAGCAGAATGCGAATATGACGAACAATACAGCAAGCGGTACGCTTACGGCACAGTATGATGCGAACGGCAAACCGTAACCTGTATAAAATTTTTTCATCGGAAATACAAAAACAGGGATGCTCAATGAGCATCCCTGTTCGTGTTAGGCTGTTGCACTCTCCAAGCGGCGATTCCGCAAGCATAGGCAACACACCATATTCACTTGTTAGTCAGACTTATTTTACGCCGACCAATTTTTTGTAGCCAGCAAGTCTTTCTTTAGCGTCAGCTTCCGTTTTTGCGAACAATTCGTCAGCAAGTTCAGGGAAGGAACGTTTGAGCGAGGAGTAACGTACTTCGCCTGCGAGGAATGCCTGGAAGTCACCCGTCGGTTCTTTCGAATCGAGCGTGAATTTCTGGCCTTCCGGAGCTTCCGGATTGAAGCGGTACATTGCCCAGTAACCGCATTCAACGGCACGTTTCGTTTCTTCCTGAGATTTACCCATACCAACGCGGAGACCATGGTTGATGCACGGTGCGTAAGCGATGATGAGGGACGGACCCGGATATGCTTCAGCTTCTTTGATTGCTTTGAGAACCTGGTTTTTGTCTGCGCCCATTGCAACCTGTGCAACGTATACATAACCATAGCTCATAGCCATCATGCCGAGGTCTTTTTTCTTCGTTCTCTTACCGCTAGCAGCGAACTGTGCGATTGCAGCAGTCGGAGTAGCTTTGGAGGACTGACCACCCGTGTTGGAGTAAACTTCCGTATCGAATACGAGAACGTTTACATCTTCGCCGGATGCGAGTACATGGTCAACACCGCCGTAGCCGATGTCGTAGGACCAGCCGTCGCCGCCGAGGATCCACTGAGACGGTTTCACCAAGAATTCACGGTTGTCATAGATTTTCTGGAGAAGCGTGCTGTTAGCTTTTTCGCCTTCGAGAACTGCTTCTACTTTTTCAGCGCGTGCACGAGTGCCTTCGCCGAGATCTTTATTAGCGAGCCATTCTTCGAATGCTGCCTGGAGTTCTTCGCTTACACCGTCAGCGATTGCTGCGCGGATGTCGTCAGCGAGGTTGTTACGGAGGATCTTCATACCCGTGAACATACCAAGACCGAATTCAGCATTGTCTTCGAACAAGGAGTTAGCCCATGCCGGACCCTGGCCTTTTTTGTTTTTCGTGTACGGGATAGCCGGTGCACTTGCGCCCCAGATGGAGGAACAACCCGTAGCATTCGCGATCATCATGCGATCACCGAAGAGCTGCGTAACGAGTTTAGCGTACGGCGTTTCACCACAACCAGCACATGCGCCCGAGAATTCGAGGTACGGCTGTTCGAACTGGCTGCCTTTTACGCTGTATTTGTTCATCGGGTTCGGTTTATCCGATACTTTGTTTACGCCGTAATCCCAAGCGTCTGCACGGAATTCCTGCGTAGCGAGCGGTTTCATGATGAGAGCTTTTTCTTTAGCCGGGCAGATATCTGCACAGTTACCGCAACCGGAGCAGTCATACGGCGAAACGAGCATCGTGAATTTGAGGCCTTTTGCACCAACTGCATCTTTTGCTTCGAAGCCTGCCGGAGCTGCTGCGAGTTCTTCTTCAGTCGTGAGGACCGGACGAATTGCTGCATGCGGGCAAACGAACGAACACTGGTTACACTGGATACATTTATCGAGCTGCCATTCCGGAACGTTGATAGCGATACCGCGTTTTTCGTATGCAGCAGTACCCGTCGGGAACGTACCGTCAGCCATGGAACCTTCGAACATGCTTACCGGAAGTTTGTCGCCTTCCTGACGGTTCATCGGTTCGAGGATTTCTTTGATGAATGCCGGAACTTCTTTAGCTTCTTTAGCTGCGTCTTCAGCCGTAGCCCAAGCTGCCGGAACGTCAACTTTAACGAGTGCTTCGATACCGCTATCGATAGCAGCGTTGTTCATGTCAACGATTTTCTGACCTTTGTTGCCGTAGGACGTAACAACAGCGTCTTTGAGGTAGTCAACAGCAGTTTCGAGCGGAATGATGTTCGCCAATTTGAAGAATGCGGACTGCATGATCATGTTGAAGCGACCGCCGAGACCGATTTCCTGAGCGATCTTAACTGCGTTAACCGTGTAGAATTCGATATTGTTTTTAGCAATATACTGTTTCATCGAAGCCGGGAGGTTAGCTTCCAATTCTTCTGCACTCCAAGTACAGTTGAGGAGGAATTTACCGCCTTCTTTGAGACCTGCGAGAAGATCGTATTTCGTTACATACGACTGCTGCGAGCAGGAGATGAAGTCAGCCTGATTGATGAGGTACGGCGAGGAGATCGGTTTTTTACCGAAACGAAGGTGGGACATCGTGATACCGCCCGATTTTTTGGAATCGTAAGCGAAGTATGCCTGAGCGTACATGTCCGTTTTGTCGCCGATGATTTTGATAGCGGATTTGTTAGCACCAACCGTACCGTCGGAACCGAGACCCCAGAATTTGCAAGCCGTAGTGCCTTCTGCAGTCGTGTCGATTTCTTTCGTCGGGAGCGGGAGCGATTTGAACGTTACGTCATCGACGATACCGATCGTGAAGCCGTCTTTCGGTTCTTCAGCAGCCAAGTTGTCGAATACTGCAACGAGCTGGCTCGGCGTAATGTCTTTACCGCCAAGACCGCAACGGCCGCCAACGATCGTCGGGTTCCAGTCTTTCTGGTTGTAGAATGCAGATTTAACATCGAGGTAGAGCGGTTCGCCAAGAGCGCCCGGTTCTTTCGTTTTGTCAAGAACTGCAACAGCTTTAACCGTTTTCGGAATATATTTGAAGAAGTGTTCGAGGGAGAACGGACGATAGAGGTGAACCGTCAATACACCCGTTTTCTGACCCTGTGCGTTCAAGTAATCAACCGTTTCAACCAATGCTTCCGTAACGGAACCCATAGCGATAACGATGCGGTCAGCATCCGGAGCACCATGGTAGTTGAAGAGGTGATATTCACGACCCGTCAATTTCGTGATTTCTTCCATATAGGATTCAACGAGTGCCGGGATCTCATCATAGAATTTGTTGGATACTTCGCGTTCCTGGAAGTAGATATCCGGGTTTTGAGCCGTACCACGCGTTACCGGATGGTTCGGATGGAGCGAGTTTTTACGATACGTTTCGAGAGCATCTTTGTCCAAGAGTGCTTCGAGTTCATCGTATTCGAGAACTTCGATTTTCTGAATTTCATGGGACGTACGGAAACCGTCGAAGAAGTTGATGAACGGTACACGACCTTTGATAGCTGCCAAGTGAGCGATCGCACCGAGGTCCATGACCTGCTGTACGCTGCTTTCTACGAGCATAGCGCAGCCCGTCTGGCGAGCAGCCATAAC
>JAFPBC010000146.1 GCA_017390595.1 Selenomonadales bacterium
ACCGTTGAAGATCGTGACAAAAACCTCACCGCCGATACCGTAACGGCAGGCGATAGTGTCGACATCACGAGCAACAAAACCGACATCGACACCATCATACAGCGCGACGACCGTGATAATATGCTCACTATCGCGGTAAGATCGCCTGAGGCGGATATGCCGTTTGAACATCTCAGCATTGATCGCATCATTGCGAAAAACGGTGTCATCATGTCCGAACTCTGGGGCGACAACATCCGTATACACGTTGACGCGGAAAAATTCTATCTGCCGAAACTTCGCATCGGCAAAGTCGGATACTTCTCGACGACCTCCACGAGCGTAACACTCTACGGTATCGCACCGTGGCTCGACAGCTCGAACATCCAGCTTTGGCATGATGGGGCGAATACAGACGAATGGACATCGCTCATGTTCCTCGCGCCGAAACGGATCGCGACCGATGCCGTTTACTTAAACGGCGATGATTGGTACGACGTCTATCGTCAGAGAAGAAGCGGCGTCGATGCGATGCGCCTTGACCTTGCGAGAGAAAACAGCGGCTATCGCTTGGAAAGAGAAGCCGGCAGAAGCGCGGATATCTACGCGCCGTTTATACGCTACCATCTCATCGACGACAGCCTTTGGCAGGCAGATGTGCCGCTTGCTGAGGACGAAGACATCGTCATAGAAGAAACGATCTGACAAAACAATAAGCCCGCTCGATCTTTATCGGGCGGGCAAAAAGGATACATCATGAATCAAAAAGCAACTGTATTTCAAACATTTTTAAACGAACATAAGATAGCGTGTTTTCGCGCAGAAGAAACGCATGACAAACTTCATACGACCGTCTTTCGTTCGCATATAGAAGCCTGCGGGCAGAATTTGCCGACTGCCGTCATCATCGACAGTACCATTTACACCGTCATTCGCGTGCGAGTCGCAAGCGGTGTCGGAAACAGCGGCAACATAGCAAGGCTCGAACGGTTTTGCAATGCGCGCAACCGCTCATACAAATCGTTCAAATACTACCTTGCCGAAAACGGCGATCTCTATCTCGACGTATGCCTCATCGCGACCGCCGAGGCATTTTGCGCCGAAGTCGTCTACACGATGCTCGACGTCCTTGTCAAACATCTCACGGGCGACTATCCGAGCATCATGCGAGCCGTCTGGACGACAAACGAAAACTAACACAAAAGGACGTACCGTTTGGTACGTCCTTTTCGTATGCGGTGTATTCTCAGCAGATGGTGCCTTGGAAAGCGACAGCTTTGCCGAGGATGCGGATCGAATCGCAGTTGTCTGCCGTGAATACCATCGGGCGATATTTCGGATTCTCCGAGTGGAGGCGTATCGCGCCCCTGTCTTTGTAGACACGTTTCAAGGTCGCCGAATCGTCAACAAGGACAGCGGCGATCTCGCCGTCGGCTACATCGGGCTGCTTGCGGATGAAGACAAGATCTCCGTCGTAGATACGTGCGCCTATCATACTGTCGCCTTGTACGCGCAGGCAGAAGTCTGCTCTGATGCTGTCATTGATCTCGATATATTCTTCGATATTCTCTTCGGCGAACAGCGGACAACCTGCCGCGATCGTGCCGAGAAGCGGAACACGCTTCGTATAAGCGGATGACCCGTTCTGCGGGGTCGGCTCGGCAGGCGTATCCAAGCCCAACAGGCGCGCGGGCGTCGTCTCGAGTGCCGCGGCGAAGGCGGCTATCTTCGATTGCGGAATGTCATTACTGCCCGATTCTATCTTCGCTATCGTAGAACGGGACTTGTATCCGAGACGTTTGGCAAGCTCGTCTTGCGACAGACCGAGCTGTTCACGTAATTGACGTATCGTTTGACAAAGAGGCATAGTGAGACCTCCCTTTTCGTTGTTGTTGTCTTAATCATATCACGAGAATGATTTAAAATCAACAAAATTAAAAAAGTTGTTGACAAATAATCAACAACAGATTATACTAAGAGTGTGATTAAGAATCAACAGACGTTGCAACAGTCGAACCAAGATGGAGGTAGAGATAGATGGCTGATTTTATTGAAATTGGAATTTTGAGCTTTTTGTTTGGCTGTCACTTAGTTTTGGCAGGAGTTGCACAATAAGCGAGCGATATAACGCGATACAGACTTTGGATGACGGACACAAAAGGAGACTTTTGTGTCCGTTTTTGTTTACTCGGTTGACTTTTTTTCTTTGCTCCATTAGTATGTAAGAAGATTGTGCAGAAAGGAGGGACAGACGATGGACAGACCGAACAGTGTTGACTTGGTGCGTGAGCTTCTCAAAAAGCATGGGTATTATCGGAGTGAGGATATCTGTGTGGACGAAGGCAAGTCTGCCGACAGTCGCATAAATACACTTCTCGCGGTGATACCGCCCGAGCTTTCGACAAAACGGTATCCCGATTTTTTGATGCGAATCAAGGATCAGCCGCATTTTCTTATCGTGGTGGAGAGCCGTATGGGCGAAGGCGCGGTCGAGAAGAATCCGAACGAAGACGGTACGATGCTGTATTCGGCGGCACTTGCGCAGAAGTATGATGTGCTTACGATCGCCATTCGCGAGGTGTCGGGCGGGCAGTACCGCATCGAGCATTTTTTGCAGAAGAAGGGCGAGGGATTCTATCGCCGTATGTTCGGCAATCGTCTGCTCTCTCTTGCGGAATATCTCGAGGGCGTACAGCGCGCGCCGAAAGAGTCGCGCCCCGTCTGTGCGAAGCTCATCGTCGGTCATTCGCCGAAGAAAGGGCAAGCGGTGCGGGCAGTCGTGCGAACGGAGCTGTATCTGATGCCGCCGAAGTTCGCGCATCGGTTCATGGAAAATCACGAGATCAACATGGTGCGTCGTACAGAAAACGAATAAGCGCGAAAAGCCGATAGACAGTCATGTGCTGTTTGTCGGCTCTTTTTATTCGGGGCGCGGCTTGCCCGCATGGTATATCTGACGCATCGCTGTCGGACGTGAGGCGCATATCCTAGCAATAACATAACCTTTTTTTGAGAAGGGGTAAAATAGGATTGTCTAAGGATGAATAAAATTGTATAATATTCTGTAAGAGACAGAATATTGTCACATTTATATAAAGAGGCTGTCCCAACAAAAGAGAAAGAGGGAGAATTTATGAACAGCAATATCGAATCGTTTATCAAACAGTTGAAAACAGAGCAGGGCAATTCTGTTATTCCGTCGGTGCGTAATGCGGATCAGTTCCGTGTCGCGCTGAAGAGCAATTCGCCGATCGTGTTGGTTTTGTTCGGTGATATCTTGTCGCTTCCGGAGATGGTAAAAGAGGCGGCTGCGGTAGGCAAGGGATTGTTCGTGCATCTTGATTTTATCGCGGGTGTCGGCAAAGACGAAGTGGGTATCCGCTTCTTGTCGCAGATGGGCATCGCAGGTCTTATCACGACGAAAGCATATTTGTGCCATGTCATTCGTGACAGCGGCATGATCGCTATACAACGACTCTTCTTGATGGATTCGGAATCGCTTCGTACGGGCATCAACCTGGCTGTGAAATACAAACCGGATATTATCGAAGTATTGCCGGGTATCGTACCTGCGTTTACGATCGAGCGTATCAAAAAAGAAACGAAGCTTGCTGTATTCGGCGGCGGTCTCATCCAGACGGCCGATGATGTACAGCTCGCGTTTGGCAACGGTATCACTGCGGTCAGCACGAGCAATAAGGAGCTGTGGGGCTGAGCGCGGACCGATGATATGTCCTCCATAGAAGAGAGAGAAGGAGGAATATGATGATCTCGGATGTGGATACGGCCGTTAGGCTGTTGTTATCTATTTTGCTCGGCGGTCTTGTCGGCTATGAACGGCAGGCGTCGAACAAGGCGGCAGGGCTCAGGACGCACGTTTTGGTGTGTATGGGTTCTTGTATGATCATGATCTTGTCGGTCAATGTCTATTATACGGTAGAGGGGCAGACGAATGCCGACCCTGCAAGGCTTGCGGCGCAGGTCATCAGCGGTATCGGTTTTCTCGGTGCGGGTACTATCATGAAAGAGGGCCCGCTCGTTACGGGGCTGACGACGGCGGCGAGTATCTGGGTCGTATCGGCGATCGGGCTTGCTGTTGGGTTCGGTTATTATTCGGGCGCGTTTCTGGCGACGGTGTTGGCGTTTGCTACGCTTTCGCTGTTGTATCAGCTTGAAAAACGGCTCAAAGCACGGTCGCACCTCAAGGTCGTTATCACGCTTGTCAACGACCGAAGTATGATAGAAACGATGTGTCAGACGCTTCGTCTGCTCTCTGCCGATATCAATGATATCATCGTTGATGAGGTCGAAGGCGGTGAGGAGCTCAATGTGACGTTCCTGATCTCGATGCGGGGCGGACGTGATCGATCGATGATTATTCGCAAGACGTTTTATAATCTGCGCGGTGTGCGTAATGTTATTGTTGAATAAGGGAAAGACCTTCTCTCGGTGTGGGAGAAGGTCTTTTTGCCCAAATAGATGATAGGTCGTTTTAAACGGAAGGTGTTTTGGTTCACAAAAACGAAATCTTCTGTAAGGATAGGGGGGGAGTTATCATGCGATTGATACATACATCGGATTGGCATTTGGGACGGTATTTTCACGGTGTCCATTTGACGAACGATCAGTCGTATGTCTTGGAGCAGTTTTGCGATTATGTAAAAGATACGAGACCCGATGCGCTCGTGATAGCGGGCGATATCTACGATCGTGCGGTACCGCCGACGGACGCGGTCGCGCTTCTTGACGATACGCTTTCTAAGATATTGCTTGACTACCATGTGCCGACTATTATGATAGCAGGCAACCATGACAGCGCCGACAGGCTTCATTTCGGCAGTCGTCTTTTGACGAAGGCGGGTCTTTATGTGTACGGTGTGCCGTCGCCTGCCGTGCGTCCGCTCGTGCTTTCCGACACGTACGGCGATGTGGCGTTCTTGCCGCTCGTCTATGCGGAACCGTCGCTCGTGCGCGCGACTTACGGTACAGATGAGGTGTTCGGTCATGAGATGGCGATGCAGTGCATGATCGATGCGATGATGCCCCATGTGCCGAAACGCGCGCGTACGGTAGCGGTCGCGCACGCGTTCATTGCGGGCGGTACCGAGTGCGAGTCGGAGCGTC
>JAFPBC010000018.1 GCA_017390595.1 Selenomonadales bacterium
GGCTTTGCTCAATTTTGCCACACCGCTCGAGCCTTTGCCGATGGCGAACGACGCGCCGAGGTTGACCATATTTTCACCGTTGCCTGCCGTACCACCGATACTGAACATGACATTTTCGTTCGGACGATAGAACGCACCGACTGCGCCTGCCGTTTCGCCGCCGTAGTTACCCATACCTGCCGCGAACGAAAGCTTGTTCTCTGCATCATAATCGAGCGGATGAAGAGCCGCAAGAGCCGCCGCACCTGCACCGACCTTGTCGAGACGACCGTCAAGACGAGTCACAGTCTGGTTGAGACCTGCGATAGCACTGCTGTTAGCCGCGATGCCTTGTGCATTGGCAACGACCTGCTGATTCGTTTTACCAAGCTCGGTATTGAAATGATCGTTCGTCTTTTGGAGCTCTGCGTTGAAGTGATCGTTCGTTTTTACGACTTCTGCATTAAGGTCGCTGAGATCCTCTTGCATTGCATCGGCTCTGCTCTCAAGTGCGCTGATATCCTGCGTACTGCTGCCGATCATGCTGTCGATATCGGTCTTGGTGTACGCATCGGTGATACCATAGCCTGCCAATGTCGTTGCCGCATCTGCTTTCGCATCGAGGAGGCTGTCTGCTTCCGTCTTCGTATAGACATCTGCCGCATTGGCTTTGGTATCGAGCTTCGTATCTACTTCTGTTTTCGTATATGCATCGGCGATACCGTAGCCTGCTAAGGTCGTTGCCGCATCTGCTTTCGCATCGAGGAGGCTATCGGCTTCCGTCTTCGTATAGACATCTGCCGCATTTGCTTTCGTATCAAGCTTCGTATCTACTTCTGTCTTCGTATATGCATCAACATTACCGCCCGACACATTGGCAAGTGCATCATCAACATATGTTTTCATCTGTCCGACCGTTGCCGCATCGTGGTCAGCACTGCCATTAGCCACATTGATGATCTTTCTGTATTGCGGAGCAAGGGTCGGATCACTTGTACTTGCAGGAGCCACTCCACTGCCGACGCTGACAGAATCAGCTTCTGCCGCAACAGAACCCGCACCCAACGCAACGCTGTTCGCATGCGTTGCCTGTGCGCCATTACCGATCGCCGTTGCGTTTTCTGCGCTTGCTACCGCCTGATAACCTTCCGCAACCGAAAGTTTTCCACTAGCTGTCGCCTGATAGCCTTCCGCAATAGCACCAGCTCCACTGGCTTTTGCCTGATAACCTTCCGCAACCGAAAGAGTTCCACTGGCTACCGCCTCACAACCTTCCGCAATAGCACCAGATCCACTGGCTTGTGCCTGACAACCTTCTGCAATAGAATAATCTCCGCTTGCTATTGCATTGTTACCGATCGCAACAGCAGATTCTCCGCTGGCTACTGCGAAATAACCTTCCGCAACGGCATAATCTTTACTAGCTGCCGCCTTATAACCTTCCGCAAGAGAATAATCTCCGCTCGCTACCGCACCGGAACCGATCGCAATAGCATCTACTGCTTCGGCTTTAGAATTTTTCCCGATCGCGATCGCATCCGTACCTGTTGCCGTACCTTCTTCAATAGCCGCCGATGCCATACCGCACGGAATCACAGACAACGCTATCGACAAGGCGACCATTCTCTTTAACATCTCTTTTTTCATGGTAAATCCCCCTTGATGATCATTTATATCTGACCTGTCTATGACAGGTAATGTCAACTATCACAATATGTAATAGCGAAGCAGTTATTCCTTTTATTTATTTTGATTATAACACCGTTGTACCCCCCCGCAAGACATTTGTCTATATTTTCCGTCTATTTTGAAAAAAGCACGATTCTCCTCGGTCGTGTTTCGCTCGCCCTCGTCCGCGAAATATTTTCCTTCTATATAAAAAAGCACCCTTATCATGTCATAGATAAGGATGCTTTCTCTTATAAAAAATAAGCACGCCCATCTCTCGGATCAGCGTGCTTTTCTTTTTCTATTTGGTCAGTTGTCACCGCAGATGGTGCGGATGACGTCGTCGTCGGCTTCTTCTACGGCACCGCGTTTCGTCCAGACTTCGATACTGCCTGTCGCCTCATGCCTTACGACGGCGATGGGTACGTGGTAGGCATCGGAGAGGACGTCTTCGCGAATGACTTCGTCGGGCTTGCCGTCCGCGAGGATACGGCCGTTGCCGACGAGGACGAGTCTCGAGCAGAATCGCGAGGCGAGCGGAAGCTCGTGGACGACCATGACGACGGTCTTGCCTGCTTCGCAGAGACGTTTGCAGAAGCGGAATATCTCTTCCTGATAGACCATGTCGAGGCCTGTTGTCGGTTCGTCGAGGAATAATATCGGTGTCTGCTGTGCGAGTACCTTCGCCAGGAGGATACGCTGACGCTGACCGCCGCTGACTTCCTGCACAGGTGTGTCGGCGAATTCGGTCACGCCCGTGTACTGCATACAGAGCTCGGCGATGCGTTCGTCTTCTTCGCTTTCGGACTGCCACCATTTCATATACGGATATCTGCCTGCCAGTACCAGTTCGCGCCCCGTATAGCCGAACGATACTTCGACGTGCTGTTGGAGGTATGCGACTCTGCGGGCGAATTCGCGTTCCGTAAGCTCGCTTGTGTCGGTGTCCATGATGCGTACCGAGCCTGCGCGTTTGGCGAGCATACCGCGGAGCGTTTTGACGAGCGTCGATTTGCCCGCGCCGTTCGGCCCGATGATGCCGACGAATTCACCGCGACCGATGTTGAGCGATACGCCCGATAATATCGTTTTGTTTTCGTAACCGACCGAGAGACCGTCGGTCGTTATCATCGTTTCCATACGTTCACCCCACTATCTATCCTGCATACGACGAAGCAGATAGAGGAAATACGGCGTTCCGAGAAGTGCTGTCATGATGCCGACACGGATCTCTGTCGGCTCGACTACCATTCTGCCGACGGTGTCGCACAGTACCAAGAGAAAGGCACCCGCGAGCGCGCTCGTCGGAATGAGTACGCGATGGTCGGGGCCTACGATCATACGCATCATGTGCGGTACGACGAGACCGACGAATCCGATACTGCCGCTGACGCATACGCTCGTTGCCGTTACGAGCGAGGCGAGGAAGAGTAGTCCCAGTCTGAACGGCATGACCGCCATACCGACGGCACGTGCTTCTGTTTCACCGAGTACGAGGATATTCAAATGGCGCGCGAGCGTCCACATGATACCGATACCGCCAAGCACGGGGACAGCCGCCATCAAGACGTGTTCCCATCGGCGATAATCGAGACCGCCCACCATCCAGAATAAGTATTGTTGGAGCTTTTGTTCATCGACGCAGATGAGGATACCGCTGGTGAGTGCCCCGAGGAGCATACCGACCGCGATGCCCGATAAGAGAAGCGTCACGACGGGTACTTTTCCGCGGCGCATCGACAGTAAGACCGTTACCGATACGGCGAGCACCGCACCGACGAGCGCGCAGACAGGCATCGCGTAGAGGCTGACTGCCGACCAGCCGAGCGCGATGGACACGACCGCGCCCATCGCCGCACCGCTCGTTACCCCGA
>JAFPBC010000147.1 GCA_017390595.1 Selenomonadales bacterium
ACATCGTGCTGTCCGTCGTTCACGGCGCTCATCGAAAAACACATGCCGAAAATGAAACAGTACGTTTCCTCCACGGCATCGCCGATGATCTCTATGGGTCGTGCGATCAAAGCCGACGATCCTGATGCTGTTACGGTATTCGTTGGACCGTGTATCGCGAAAAAACGTGAAGCAAGAGACTTCCCGGGCGCGATCGATCATGTATTGACGTTCGAAGAAGTAACGTGTCTTCTTGTAGGCTGCGGTCTCAATGTTATGAGTGCAGAAGATACAGAACATGATTCCATCGGTTCGAAAACAGGTAATCTCTTTGGTCATGCAGGTGGTGTAGCACTTTCCGTTAAAGAATTGGCTGAAGACCTCGGCAAAGGCGACGAGCTCCGCATTGAACAACGCGATGGCTTGGCTAACTGTAAAGTAGGCTTGTTGCAGCTCAATGCAGGCAAACTCGATGCAAACTTGTTCGAAGGTATGGCTTGCGAAGGCGGCTGTATTGCAGGCCCGGGCACATTGAGCAATCCGAAGGTTGCGGATAAAGCACTTACGACTTTTGCTGAAAAATCGAAATATAAGATCGCTAACCAAAATGAAGAAGTTAATGAACGACTTGCAAAAGGCGGTCATTGGCACGTTGAGCGAAAATAACAGCTTACCGTTGACAAGGCATGCAAAGGCTGATATAGTAACAACAGATACAGACGAAATGCAAAGAACAAGAAAAGTATATGAATGTGTCTTTTTACAGAGAGCTGAGGGATGGTGCAACTCAGCAAGGCAGTCATAGAAATACACTTGGGAGCAGACCGCTGAACAAACAGTAGGCGGAACCGGTTGGCTACCGTTAACAAGCGAAGGATAGAACATCTTTCACGAGAGGCATTTGCAACTTGGGTGGTAACGCGGGTTAATACTCGTCCCTTTATAATAGGGGACGAGTATTTTTTTGTATTGAATCTAAACTTTAGGAGGGAAATCATGTCTGTTTTTGATACTTTATTAGAACGCGGATATATTGCACAAACAACACATGAAGACGAGATTCGTGAATTACTGGAAAAAGAAAAAATTTCTTTCTATATCGGTTTTGACCCGACGGCAGACAGCCTTCATGTAGGTCATTTCTTGGGTATGATGGTCATGGCACATATGCAACGTGAAGGTCATCGCCCGATCTGCCTTATCGGTGGCGGTACAGGTATGGTTGGTGACCCGAGCGGCAAAACGGATATGCGCCGCATGATGACGCCCGAAGAGATCCAGCATAACTGTGATTGCTTCAAAAAACAGATGGAACGTTTCATCGACTTTTCCGATGGCAAAGCGATCATGGTCAACAATGCGGATTGGCTCTTAGGCCTTAATTACATTGATTTCTTGCGTACGTACGGTGTACATTTCTCCGTTAACCGTATGCTTGCGACTGAATGTTTCAAAAATCGTTTGGAACGCGGTCTGTCGTTCTTCGAATTCAACTATATGATCATGCAGAGCTACGACTTCCTCGAACTCCACAACCGTCATAACTGCGTTATGGAAATGGGTGGTGACGATCAGTGGTCGAACATCATCGGCGGCGTGGAATTGATCCGTCGCAAAGAAGGTAAACCTGCTTTCGGTATGACGTATACGCTCCTTACGACGAGCGATGGTCGTAAAATGGGTAAAACGGAAAAAGGCGCTCTCTGGCTCGATCCGGAAAAAACGTCTCCGTATGACTTCTATCAATACTGGAGAAACATCAACGATGCTGATGTCAAACGTTGTTTGGCGCTCTTGACATTCCTTCCGATGGAAGAAGTCAACAGACTCGGCTCGCTCCAAGACCAAGCTATCAACGAAGCGAAAAAAGTTCTCGCTTACGAAGTAACAAAAATGGTACACGGCGAAGAAGAAGCTCAAAAAGCACAATCTGCGGCAGAAGCGCTCTTCGGCGGCAAAGGCGCGCTCGATAATGCTCCTACTGTTACGCTTACGGAAGAAGCATTCGGCAAAAAAGTTATCGATGTTCTTACAGAAGCTAAGATCTTCGCAACGAAAAGCGAAGGCCGTCGTCTTATTACGCAAAACGGCTTGACGCTTGCTGATAGCAAGGTGACCGATATCGAAGCAGTATTGACGGAAGACATGTTTACGGACAGAAGCCTTCTTGTTCGCAAAGGTAAGAAAAACTATTTCCGCTTGGTTTATTAATTGAACCTTGAATCATTTTCAATAAAAGGAGACAGATAGTATGTCGGGACATTCTAAATGGGCAAATATTAAACATAAAAAAGGTAAAATGGACGCGGCTCGCGGTAAGATCGCAACGAAACTCGGTCGTGAGATCACGATCGCTGTTCGTATGGGTGGTTCCGATCCGACGGGTAATATGCGTTTGAAACTTGTTTTGGCAAAAGCAAAAGCAAACAATATTCCGAAAGACAACATTCAACGTGCAATTCAAAAAGGTCTTGGTGGTACGGATGGTGCAAACTACGAAGAATTGACGTATGAAGGTTACGGTCCGAGCGGTGTTGCTGTTATGGTAAACGTTATGACTGATAACCGTAACCGTGCCGCTGCAGAAATCCGTCATTTGTTCTCCAAATACGGCGGTAACCTCGGTGAAACGGGTTGCGTAGGTTGGATGTTCCAGAAAAAAGGTATGTTCGTGATCGAGTCTGACACGCTTACGGAAGACGATATCATGGAGATCGCGCTTGAAGCTGATGCAGAAGGTTTCGAAGCAACAGATGATGGTTTCGAGATCACAACGACACCGGAAGGTTTCGATGCAGTCGATCAGATCTTGTCCGAACGTGGTATCCAGCCGTCGGTGTCCGAAGTTACGATGCTTCCGGATACCATGATGGAAGTAGACGCCAGTGTTGCTGACAAAGTTATGAAATTGATCGAAGCACTCGAAGACAACGACGATGTTCAAGATGTCTACACGAATGCTGATTTCCCTGAAGAAAACTAATCAAACGAAGAGTCGGATCGCTTGTCGATTCGGCTCTTTTGTATAAGAAAAAGGTCTATTCATTGATGATGATTCTGTTCCATGATATAATAATATTTATACATTAAATCTAGCTTAATCCGAGGGAATCATGGCAAATAAAAAAAGAACGATCGCAGAATATAAACTTCTGTTAGGACAAGATAATATAGATGAATCGATCCTTGCTGAAGCAGATGGCGATGAGCGAGCTTCCGTTCGCCAATTAGCAGATAAATGGCGAACCCGCAAGGCTAAACGCGAAGCGGAAAAATCTCGTTTTTGTGAGATGCTCTGTTATGAAGAAGCATTTCGGCAAGAGGGTTATCAAGTAGTTGCGGGTATTGACGAAGCAGGCCGCGGACCATTGGCAGGTCCTGTTTCAATCGGAGCATGTATCCTTCCGCCCGATTGTTTTATTGAAAAGCTGAACGATTCCAAAAAACTGTCCGAAAAACAACGTGATATTCTGTATGATAAGATCATTGAATGTGCGATCGCTTGGAAAGTCGTCTTTGTTTCGGAAGAAGATATCGATCGAAAAAACATCTATCAAGCAACGGTCGACGGTATGTATCAAGCAGTCACTGAGCTGTCCGTCACACCCGACGCCGTACTCATCGATGCTGTACCACTACCGAAATTATCTCAACCATCACATTCTCTTATCAAAGGCGACCAAAAAAGTGCCTCGATCGCTGCAGCTTCTATCCTTGCCAAAGTATCGCGTGACCGTCTTATGGAAGAGTATGACCGCATTTATCCGCAATACGGATTCGCCAAACATAAGGGCTACGGTACAGCAGAACATGTTGCTGCGATCCATAAACACGGACCGTGTCCGATCCATCGCAAGACGTTCGAACCGATCACATCGATCTTAAGAGAGAAGTCATAATGGATACGAAAGAGCTTGGCGTTTTCGGCGAAGAAC
>JAFPBC010000148.1 GCA_017390595.1 Selenomonadales bacterium
ACCATGATGATAGAAGGATTTTCGCTCCTTCGCGCAGGCAGTGCATCACTCATAGGCATCGGCGATCTTTTTACATACCTTCAAGCATCCGACACATCACCGCTTATCGCCATCCTCATCGGCATCGTCTTGACCTTCATCTTACAATCCGCATCAAGCGCCACCCTGCTTTTGACGACGCTTGCAGAAGAGCACCTCTTCTCCCTTCACACCATCTGCCACATCATCTACGGCAACAATATCGGCTCATGCCTATCTGCCATCCTCGCCTCACTTGCCGCCACGCGCGAAGCACGCATGAGCGCACTCGCCAATCTCATCTTGAACATCGGCGGTGTTCTCCTATTCCTTCCGCTGACCTCCCTGCTCCTTACGCTCGCGACCGCACTCGCCCCCACACCGGCAGACTGCCTCGTCGTACTTCACACCGTCTTCAACCTCGTCGGCTCTCTTCTCTTACTGCCGTTTACCAAACAGTATGCCGCCTTGATCGAACGCATCTATCCGCTTAAACGCACATAAAAAAAGAAGGCCGAAGCCTTCTAATTTTCATCGTGATATGAATGTTACAGAACACGTCTTGCGCCTACATAACGAGGTCCCCAATACTTGCTGTCCATTTTTGATACTTGAACGCCGCTGCTCGACGTTGCATTGATGAACTCGTTATTGCCCAGATAGATACCGACATGAGAAGCACCTGCCGCATATGTCGTAAAGAAAACGAGGTCGCCTACACGCAGGTTGCGATACGATACTGCTTGCCCCATACGGAATTGTTCGCCCGATAAACGAGGCAACTGGATACCCGATTTTGCAAATACATATTGAACATAACCCGAACAATCAAAACCACCCGGTGTCGTACCGCCAAATACGTACGGCACACCAATATATGCAAAAGAAGTTTGTACCAATCTTCTCATAAACATGCTTGAACCACCGCGACTGACCATAATATTCTTGCCCATGATCGCATAATAAGTATCTTTTCCAACGATACCGTCAGGCTCAAGGCCCCATACAGACTGGAAGTTCTTCACTTGATATTCCATAGCCGAGCCGAAATATCCGTCTACTTCCACAGGATAGCCTAACTTGGTCAGCGCACTTTGAATTTCCGAAACTTCCTCACCCTTGTCACCTACTTGGAACGAAGCCAAGCATACCGCCGAGGATAAGAGCAGGAAAAGCAAAGCCAAAAATTGAATCCGAATCACTCTACTCAATAATGTTTTCCTCCCTTTTTTCACAGAAACGACAGGGATTTACCGCCTCCATTATATTTCGCGCAAACACGCTATATGATATGTATTCTACATAAATACAGAAGTTCCTGCTAAAAACATTGTTTTTTTGACATTTCTTATTTTCACCAAGTCAGCCTATTTTATACGCAAAAAGAGCCGAACAAGCCATGCTTGTCAGGCTCTCTTTTCTTACATCGCACCATCAATAAGTTCTGCCAATACATCCTTCGGGAGATAGCCCACTTCTCTTGCTACGACTTCTCCGTTTTTCACAACAATGATCGTCGGGATGCTCTGGATACCATACTGCATCGCCACCGCACCGTTTTCATCGACATCGACTTTGGCAACGATCGCCTTACCTTCGTATTCCGCGGCAACCGCTTCGATCTCGGGCGCGATCATCTTGCACGGTCCGCACCACGTTGCCCAAAAATCGACCAATACGGGCTGACTTGCTTCCATGACTTGTTTTTGAAACTCTTCTGCTGTATGAATATGAACGACGCTCATATGATGACCTCCTTTTTTCATATTGTATGCTTTTTTGTGCAAAACTATATGAAAATCTCTCGTTTTATTGTATACTAAGTATATCACATATCGGTAATATCTTCAATTTATTTTTAGGAGGAATGACATATGCAACTGCTCGAAGCGATCGAAACGCGACGTTCCTGTCGCAAGTACACGAGCGAAGTCCCGTCTGATGAGATGGTCAAGTCTCTTCTTCATTACGCGACCAAGGCACCGAGTGCAACGAACACACAGCCGTGGCGATTCGCGGTGATACAGGACAAAGCACTGCTCGATCACTATTCCGAAGAAACGAAAAATATTCTCCTCGCAAGCAATACAGAGCTTGTCGAGAAGTATCGCCACATCTTGTCGAATCCCGATTATCATGTATTCCACCACGCTCCGACGCTCATCATCATCTACGCGAATCAGTCGCGTTTCTTCAGCATCACCGACTGCTCGCTTGCCGCACAGAACTTGATGCTCGCGGCACACGACGGCGGTCTCGGTACGTGCTGGATCGGATTCTCGACGCCGCTCTTTAATGCACCGCATATCAAAGAAGAGCTCGGTATTCCCGAAGAATACGAAGCCATCGCACCGCTCATCGTCGGTTATCCCGAACGCACGCTCCCGCCGATGGAGAAAAACGATCCCGAGATCATCTGCTGGAAAAAATGATCGCATATACAAAAAAGCTACCTTATACAAGGTAGCTTTTTCTTTACAAAGGAATTTATGAGCAATCAATAAGCCGAGTTCTGTTCCGCTTGCGCGGTGACGACCATTTATCTAGACCGCCGATTACTCGACGGTTCAAGCGACACAACCCGGAAGGTTCAGCGGGCAACATCATCCCTTCCCTATTTGGTCTTGCTCCGGGTGGAGTTTACCTAGCCAGCCGGTCACCCGACTGCTGGTGCGCTCTTACCGCACCGTTCCATCCTTACCTGCACGTAGCAGGCGGTCTACATTTCTGTGGCACTATTCCTGGGGTCACACCCGCTGGACGTTATCCAGCACCCTGCCCTACGGAGCCCGGACTTTCCTCAGACGCACGATGCGCCCGCGGTCGTCTTTCATGCTCATAAATTACATTTTATTGTAGCACGGTTTTTTTCTGTTTGTCAAATCTTCTTGTTACTCAGAACGAGTCGTCTGCATTTTTCGGCGATGTTATCATCTGCTACGATATCCGAGATGATGGCGGTCATCGAAGCACCTTTTTGAAGGACATCGGCAACCTTGTCTTCTTTGATACCGCCGATGGCAACGATCGGAAGAGATACCGCCGCACGCACCGCCGCCAGATTATCGTATCCGATGGGCTGAAGGGCATCCGCTTTCGTTTTCGTCGCGAAGATGGGACCGACACCGATATAGTCGATGCAGCCGAGTGCTTCGGCTTCGCGTGCTTCTTCGGGGTTATGCGTGGAGAGACCGAGTACTTTGTCATCGCCGATGAGCTTACGGACGACAGCGGGCGGAAGATCGCTCTGTCCGATATGAACGCCGTCGGCATCGACTGCTATCGCAAGGTCGATGTGGTCATTGACGAGGAAGAGCGCACCTTGCTCACGTGTCAAACGACGGATCTCCATGCACTCTTCGTACATACTGCGCGCATCTTTCATCTTTTCGCGATATTGAACGACACGGATACCGCCCGCAAGCATCGCACGTACAACTTCAAGATTCGTACGACCGCGCGAAAAATCTTCTCCCGTAAGCGCATAGATCGATTCCGTCTCAAAATATGATAATTTATCCATCAGATATCCTCCTTATCGAAAAGAAAATACGTCGGCTGCAGTGCCTTCTGCCGTAATGATATCTGCCTTGCGTTTCGACGATGCCATCTGCGCGCGCAAGTAATCTGCTACGACAGGCACGACGAGAGCTTCCGTATAATAGTGACCCGCATCGGCAACGGCGATATCGTTTTCGTCGGCTTTTTGGCCGTCGTGATATTTCACATCAGCCGTCAAAAGAAGGTCTGCCCCGCGCATCGCCGCTTTCGGGATGAGATCGCTTCCGCTGCCGCCGCAGACGGCTACTTTTTTTATCACGCGTTCGGGCGAGCCTGTGAACTTGATGACGGGCACACCGACAGCTTCTTTGATGCGGTCGATAACACTGCCGAGAGGCATCTCTTCGGAGAGACTGCCGATCCGACCGAGACCGTATTCACGACCTGTATTTTTGAGCGGATAGATATCATACGCCGCTTCTTCGTAAGGATGCGCGCGAAGCATCGCACGGACGACGCGTCGTTCGATCTCCTCGGGCATGATCGTCTCGATACGCACTTCTTCTACGCGCGTAAGACTGCCTTTTTCACCGATATACGGGTCTGTACCTTCACGCGGGAAGAATACACCTGTACCGTCTGTCATGAACGAACAATCGCTGTACTCGCCGATATAGCCTGCGCCTGCTTTGGCGATCGCCGCACGCACCTCTTCTGCCGATTCTTTCGGCACGAATACGACGAGTTTGACAAGGCTTTGTCTGCTCGTCACGCTCAGAGGCTCAACGTTCGTCAAGCCGATACGTTCGGCGAGCACATCATTGACACCGCCTTCGGCAATGTCGAGATTCGTATGTGCCGCATAGACGGCGATACCGTTCACCAAAAGTTTTTCTATCATGGCACCTTGCGCCCAGTCGGTACGAATCTGTTTCATCGGGCGGAACAAGAACGGATGATGCGCTACGATCATCTGCACATTTTTTGTTATCGCATAGTCGATGATATCGTCCGTCACATCGAGCGCAACGAGCACACGCTCTACTTTATGCGACGGCGAGCCGACCAAGAGGCCGACATTGTCCCATTCTTCCGCCAGCTTTTTCGGTGCAAGCTGTTCCATCCAATCAATGATCGTTTGACAAGTTACAGACATCGAAACATCTTCTCCAATTCTGCGTAGTGTTCTTTGATCGCCTTATATTTTTCGGATTCTACCGCATTTTTGCCCTTTTTCATATTATCAAGGATCGCTTTATCCGACTGCATCAAGCGATAGATATGCTTCTTGATAAGCGGATGTCTGCCGAGCCAGAGAAGCGGACCGACATCGCACATGATCGGTTTGATCGGCATTCTGCCGGGTTCTGCCGCGATGACTTCATAGATGATGCCATCTTCTTCTACGAGCGTTTCGGCTACGATGAACCAGTCATTCTCCGAGAGCCATTTACGCATGAGGCCTGCACCGCTCATCGGCTGCAAAATGAGACGCGACAGAGAATCCGTCACCTCGGGCGCACCTTCCAGAATATGAATAATGGTCGTCGCCCCCATCCCTGCGATAGCCGCATTCGTTACCTCGTCCGGCTTGATCGGTGCAAGACCGTCACCGAGACGAAGCGAGATGACATCTTCCATATTCGCTTCTTTTACCGCACGTTCTGCCGCACTCAACGGGCCTTGATTCAAGTCGCAGGCGATCGCCGACGGAATTCTTTTTTCTTCAATTGCCGCGATCGGCAAATATCCATGGTCGGTACCGATATCGGCAAGGATAGAACCCGGCTCGACAAAATCGGCTACCGCTCTGAGTCGTTTACTTAATTTCATATCTTTCTCCTACCTCTCATATCGCTAAAAAAGGCAAAGCATATGCTGCTTTGCCTTTTGTGCATCCTGTTAT
>JAFPBC010000149.1 GCA_017390595.1 Selenomonadales bacterium
ACCGTAACGATTATCGAACAGATATTTGCAATACGCATCGTTAACAGCGATCATCGGGAACTGAAGACGCGCTTCTTCTTCAAGTGCCTTCAAACGAATAACACCTGTCGTCGTTTCTTCCGAACCACCCCATATTTCTTTTGCCTGTTCACTGCGCTCGCCATGCAAGAGTGCAACAAGGTCTCCCCCATCGTCGACGATCATGTTCGGTCTCATATCAAGAGCCTTGTTGAGATATTCGTCATACTCTTCTGCCGTACAGTTATATTTCGCGAATACGGTAACGCCTTGATCAACGAGCGCCGCAACGACATCGTCTTGTGTAGAGAGCGGATTACTGCCCGTCATGATAACTTCTGCGCCCGCGTTTTTGAGAACAAGACCAAGGTATGCCGTTTTCGCTTCGAGATGCATCGTAACAACGATACGTTTGCCTGTGAGCGGCTTTGTCACGCTGAGCTCATCGTTGAGTGCATTGACAACAGGCATGAAGTTTTTTACCCAGTTGATTTTATAATGACCTTCCGGTGCAAGGTTGATATCTTTGATAATGGACTGCATTACATCTTCTCCTTTTTAAATCGTGCCATCGTTTCTTTGTTCGGGTTATGGATAATGCCTTTTTCCGTAATGATCGCCGCTACATACTCATGCGGAGTCACGTCAAAAGCAGGATTGAATACATCGATATCGAGCGGTGCCGTCTGCACACCGTAAACGTGCTTCACTTCATCTGCATCACGCTCTTCGATCGGGATCTCGTCCCCCGACTCCATCGTCCAGTCAAACGTAGACATCGGTGCCGCTACATAGAACGGAATACCATGTTCTTTCGCCAATACGGCAACGCTATATGTACCGATCTTATTCGCAACATCACCGTTGCTCGTGATACGGTCAGCTCCAACGATAACAGCTTGTACTTTTTTCTGTTTCATCACCCAACCTGCCATATTGTCGGTAATGAGCGTTACAGGAATACCGTCTTCGTTGAGCTCCCATGCCGTAAGACGCGCACCTTGCAAAAGAGGTCTCGTCTCATCAGCGAATACACGCACAACATGACCTTCCGCATGTGCCTGACGGATAACGCCGAGTGCCGTACCATATGCGACCGTAGCAAGCGCCCCCGCATTACAATGCGTCAAAATAGATACAGGCTCGGTAAACAGTGTCGCACCATGTTCGGACATACTGCGATTCACTTCACGGTCGAGTTCTTCGATAACTTTCGCTTCTTCTTCTAATTTGACCGCAACAGCATCGTTTGCCATATCAGCATCGCACGCATCGAGACATGCCATCATGCGGTCGATCGCCCAGAACAGATTGACTGCTGTCGGTCTGGTCTGACGCAATTCTTCTGCGATCACAGCTACTTTCTCACGAAAATCCGCATCTTTAACGACTTCCTGCGCACCAAGCACGACGCCGTATGCTGCCGCCGCACCGATAGCCGGCGCACCGCGCACCTCCAAACGTTTGATCGCAAGACCTACGCGACGATAATCTTGACAATGAATATACTCAAGAGCTTTCGGCAATTTAGTTTGGTCTAACAGCTCAAGGCTGTCACCGTTCCAACGCATCGATTCCACTTACTTATTCCTCCTCCAAACGAAATCCGCCATACTCGCGCATCGCTCTGCGGCACAAACAGTCCGTATGCGAAACATCTATCATGTCGATCGTTTTCATGATAAGTCGTTTGATATTCTCTGCATTCTGCGCCATCGTCTCTACGACCTCACCATGCGTCAACGGATTCGGCGAGATACCTGCCGCAAAGTTCGTTACCATCGACACGGTCGAATAGCACATTTCTGCTTCTCGCGCAAGCGTAGCTTCGGGGATATTCGTCATACCAACGAGATCACCGCCGAGTTTTTCGAACATCTTGATCTCTGCAGGCGACTCAAAACGCGGGCCTTCCGTACAAACATACGTTCCCGTTTCATGCACAGAGATACCAAGCTCTTCGCTGGCTTCTTTGACGATATTACGAAGATACGGACAATACGGCTCCGTTACATCAAGATGTGCAACACCACGCCAACCGCCTTCATAAAAACTCGTTACGCGTGATTTTGTAAAGTCGAGGAACTGGTCGACAATAACGAAATCGCCCGGTTTCATATCACGATTGAGAGAACCGACAGCCGTTGTCGCAACGATATGCTCAACGCCGATCTTTTTCATCGCCCAGATATTGGCACGATAGTTGATCAAATGCGGAGGGATCGAATGTTTGCTTCCGTGACGTGGAATGAAAGCAACCGTTTTCCCGTTATAATCCCCTGTTTTGAACGTCACATCACCATACGGCGTCGTCACCGTCTGCTCCGACAAATTCGTCAACATACTGGGATCATAGACACCAGTACCGCCGATAATTGCTATTTTAATCATGCGAAAACTCACATCCTTTTGCGATTTTTACCTAATAATTTATTATACACCAAATCACGCAGAAAATATATAGGCGAAAACGTTTCCCCGCACTTATCCACATCTGCATCCCGCTTTATCCACACACATTTTAACTTGTTATAATTATATTTATAAAAAGTAGGAGGATATCCACAACTCTATCCCGAATATACTGCTTATCAAGTGGATAACTTACAGCACTCCATTTTCTATTTTAGGAGGCCTTGTCTTATGAATCGCAAAAAGCAATACTCCCTCCCCACCTTCTCCGATCTGCCAAAAGCGGCTGATGCCCTTACCGAAGAAGAATTCCTCGCAGACCCATTTCCATATATGAAGCTGACGACACGATCCAAAAATCCTTCCAAAGATACCGAGGCAACGTATCGCTCGCATATGAATCAATTTCTCACTTGGTGCAGAGAGCTTGATTGTTCGCCATTCATCTTGACGAAGGAACAATTATCATATTTCCGCGACTGGCTGCTGAACTGCGGCCTCAAGCCCGCGACCGTCGCTTTGAAATTGACCGTCATCCGACATTTCTACACGACAGCTATTTCCTACGGCTTCACATCATCCAACCCTGCGCTTCGTTTGGCAATAAAATCACCCGCCGAAAAAGCTCCTCCCAAAAAATCGTTGACAGCAGAAGAAGTATCCCACCTATTCTCTATTTTTCCCGAAGAGGATTCTACACGAGTACTTCGCGACAAGCTTCTCCTATCTTTCATGGTACTTGAAGGGCTTCGCATCGTCGAGCTTCATGAGATGAACGAAAGCGACATCAACCTCTCACTTCGCTCTATCCGCATCGATAGACAGATCATTTACCCGAGAGATGATACATTCACACTCTTGTCTCGCTATCTTACATCAAAAGAAGTACACTCTCCCGACAAAAACGGAGCGACTCCTGTATTTACCGTGCTGGGCAATAACAATCGCGGCAACCGTATGTCACGCCAGTCGATCCGCGATGCAGTAAACGACATTCTTGATAAAGCAGGACTAAAAGAGCAAGGCATCACTTGCCATACACTCAGACATACTTGCGGAGCACTCCTCTTTCAAGCAACAGGGAACCTCGACCTTGTACAACAGACGATGCGCCACAAAGACAAACAACTTCTCGCTACATACCAGACTCCCCCATCCGATGTCCCTATTCGTCATACTACTTTGTTGCAGATAGATACATCAGGCAAAAAATAAAAAAGACATCTCTATCAAGAGATGTCTTTTTTATTTTTATCTTATTGAATCGTCGCAAGAACCGCTTTCAATTTTGCTACGACTGCATCATCGGCAGCTGTAAGCGGAAGACGGAGCGGACCTGCCGGGAGACCTAAGAGGCCGACCGAAGTTTTGACCGGAATCGGATTCGTAACGATGAACATCGCTTTGAATACCGGAAGGATCGAGAGGTTGATCTCCTGCGCTTTTTTGATGTCGCCTGCTAAGAATGCCTGGATCATAGCCTGGATCTGATTACCGACCACATGACCGGCTACGCTGACGATACCTTCACCACCGACCGCAAGAAGAGGAAGCGTCATCGCATCATCACCGCTGTATACTTTGAAGTCAGCAGGTGTTACGCGAATGATCTCCGTTGCCTGTTCAATGTTGCCGCTTGCTTCTTTGATCGCTACGATATTTGGGATCTCAGCAAGACGCGCAACCGTTTCCGGCGCAATGTTAGATGCCGTACGACCCGGCACATTGTAGAGCATGATCGGAAGCGAAGTTGCTTCTGCGATCGTTTTGAAATGTTGATAGAAACCTTCTTGCGTCGGTTTGTTGTAGTACGGACCGACTACAAGCGCACCATGAACGCCGACTTTTTCCGCAGCCTGCGTAAATTTGACCGAAGCCATCGTATCATTCGAGCCCGTGCCCGCGATAACAGATGCACGATCCCCGACTGCTTCAAGTACTACTTCAAATAATTTCAATTTTTCTTCAGCCGTCATCGTTGCAGCTTCACCTGTACTGCCCGCAACGACCAAGCCGTCCGAACCGTTTGCCACTAAGTGACGAGCCAATTCTGCCGCGCCTTCATAATTCACACTGCCGTCTTCATGGAACGGTGTGACCATCGCAGTTATAACACGACCAAAATCTTTCATTTTATTTCCCACCTTTGCAAAAATTAAAGAGAAAGTCTAAATTTCCTATGCAAAACGGTAACCGCTTTGGCTAGATCTTCTGTTTTTATAAGTGCCGATATCGTAGTATGGGAATCGACCGTTTGAAGCACTTCTACATTTTCTTCTTGAAGTGCCTCCATGAAGTTCGCCATTACACCCGGAACACCGCGCATCCCGCCACCAACGATCGTGACTTTGGCGCAATCGGATTGTGCATACAATTGGCACGGGAACGATCCAAGAAGTTTCACCGTCTTTTCGGCACATCCATCAGGCACCGTGAAGAGTATCCTCTCCGCGCAAACATTGATCATATCCGCGCTGACGCCGTTCTTTCCAAGCTCACGGAAGATATGTGCCGCTACGAGCGGTTCTTGCTTCGCGATCAGCCTGATCTGAGCAAGCCCCGCAACATACGCGACACTCGTCACAGTCTGATCTTCGATATTCGTTTCCATTTCCGCGATCTGATTCGTAATAAGCGTTCCCGCATCATCCGAGAATGTCGAACGAATCACGAGCGGAATATTTTTTTGCATCGCGATCTCTACCGCACGCGGATGGATGACCTTCGCCCCTTGTTCCGCCATCTGGCAGACTTCTTGATACGTCGTCACCGACAAAAGTCTTGCCTCCGATACGAGTTTCGGGTCGGCAGTCATGATACCTGCCACGTCAGTATATATCTCGATCTTTTCGGCATCAAGTGCATTACCGAGTGCAGCCGCAGTCGTATCACTGCCACCACGACCAAGCGTCGTATGCGCCCCCTCCCGGGTAACGCCTTGGAATCCGCAAACGACAGGAACGATGCCTTGCTTTAAGAAAGATTGAAGCACCGTTGTCTGCACTTTTACGATACGCGCATTCGAAAAATTATCATCGGTAATGATCCCGGCTTGCCCGCCCGTCAGCGTTACAGACGGTATCCCCATCGCCGTAAGAGTCGCCGTCATCATAACAGCAGAAATAATTTCACCACAATACATCATTTGGTCCAGTTCTCGTTCCGACGCGTTGGGATTACATGATCTTACCAATCTGATCAACGTATCTGTCGCATACGGAGCACCGTTACGCCCCATAGCCGACACAACAACGACAGGAAGATATCCCGCATCACGCGCAAGAGAGACTTTTTTCGCGGCACATGCTCGCGTCTCATCAGTCGCGACCGATGTCCCACCAAATTTTTGTATCAATATACGCAATGTTTATACACCTCAAACCAACTCATGAGCGATCATGTACTCTGCGATCTGCAAAGCATTGAGAGCCGCGCCTTTGCGGATCTGGTCACCAACTACCCACAAGTTTAATCCGTTAGCTACCGATTTATCCGGACGGACACGACCTACGAATACTTCGTCTTTATCAGACGTGTAGAGCGGCATCGGATAGAGCTGTTCTGCCGGATCGTCTTCTACGATAACACCCGGGAATGCAGCAAGCAATTCTCTCGCTTTGTCCGCACTGATCTCTTTTTCGAATTCGAGGTTGATCGATTCGGAGTGGCTTCTGTATACCGGCACACGAACCGTCGTAGGCGAAATACCGATCGTGTAATCGTTCAAAATTTTATGTGTTTCGTGAACCATTTTCATTTCTTCTTTCGTGTAATCGTCTTCTACGAATACATCGATATGCGGCAACAAGTTGAACGCGATCTGATAATGTTTCGGCTGGCTTGCACCCGGGAAGATGTTGCACTGAACTTCTTCACCTTTTACGATAGCGTTTACCTGTGCTTCGAGTTCTTCAAGACCTTCTTTGCCTGCACCCGATACAGCCTGATACGTCGATACAACGATACGTTTGATCTTAGCATAATCATGGAGCGGTTTGAGTGCCATTACCATGATGATCGTCGAGCAGTTCGGATTTGCAATGATACCTTTATGTTCTTTGATCGCTTCCGGATTTACTTCGGGAACGATGAGCGGTACATTCGGATCCATACGGAACGCACTCGAGTTATCGATAACGACTGCACCATGTTTTACAGCAGCAGGAGCGAACGTTTTGCTTGCGGAACCACCTGCGAAAAGCGCGATCTCTACACCTTTGAACGAATCATCGGTAGCTTCTTCTACAGTATATTCTTTTCCCATGAAAGTGATTTTTTTACCCGCGGAACGTTTCGACGCGAGCATTTTCAATTCGCCGAACGGAAAATTACGTTCTTCCATCAAACGCAAGAATTCTTGACCTACTGCACCTGTTGCGCCCAAAATTGCTACACTATATTTTCTCATTATGTATCTCTCCCTTATTAAGAATAATTAGTCTAAAATATTTTCAAGTCCCACAACGAGACCATCGAGCGACAATACCTTTTCGCAAGCGAGCACCACGCCCGGCATGAACGACTCACGAGAGATCGAATCATGGCGAATAACGAGCGTCTGTCCGAGCGCACCGAAGATGACTTCTTGATGTGCGACATAGCCCGGTAAGCGAACACTGTGGATACGCATACCTTCCATCTCAGCACCACGCGCACCCGCTACTTTTTCTACTTCTTGCGGATGACCTTGCGCCATCTTTTGACGCGTCTCGGTAATAAGTTCCGCCGTACGGAGCGCCGTACCCGACGGAGCATCGAGTTTTTGATCGTGATGAAGTTCGATGATCTCAACATGAGGCATATATTTTGCCGCATCCTGCGCGAATTTCATCATCAAGATCGCACCGATCGCAAAGTTTGGCGCGATCAATACGTTCGTTTTATGTTCTGCACAGAGTGCTCTGAGTTCTTCGCGATCCGCTTCCGTCAAGCCCGTCGTTCCGACGACCGGAGCAACACCTGCTTTGAGTGCAATGCGAAGATTACCCATAACAGCTTCCGGACGAGTGAAGTCTACCATGACTTGTGCACCTGTCGCCTGAAGCGTCTCTGCAAGATCCTTCGTTACCACAACACCTGTCGGTGCCATGCCGATCAGCGTACCGACATCGACCGCTTCACCATGCGTATCGACTGCGCCGACCAATTCCAACGTACCGGCATTCATAACCGCCTTCAATACTTCGCGGCCCATTTTGCCACAAGCACCCGAAACCACAACTTTAATCATACTGATACCTCCCTATTCCCACTATTGCTTGGGAAATAAAAAAGCCGATGAAGCTATCTCATCGGCTACAAAAGCAGCGTACAAAGAATGATATACATTCTTCAGATGACATAGCTCTCCACCTTTCGGTGACAGTCCAAAACCTATTCGACAGTGGACCAGCAATATGTCTTGGCACGAACATATTACTTCGGCGATTGACCCTTTCTCTTCAGATCATAGCGGCCAGACTCCCTGAATTTACTGATGTCGCTCGCACCTCTACTTCATCCCTAGCAGGACAATATACATTTACATGTTTATACTATATACTATTACCCCAAGTTTTGTCAATCTTTTTATCGATTCAAATTGTGCACTTTTACCTCACGCGCCCCATATTGAGCAAGCAAATCTGTAATCTGTTGCACCATATTCGCCTCTGCGGAGACAAATATCAACGGACGTCCTTCTGTCACATGATTTTCATAGCTCTCACTATCCGACGGAGATATCCCCCAGTCAATGAGTCCGCCCGCAACACCGCCTGCGATAGCACCACCGATCGCACCCATAATAGGTGTAGATGCCGCCAACAGCCCAATACCGGGAAGCGCCAACATCCCTGCTGATATCAAGAATCCTCCGACGCCGCCGATCGCACCGCCCGCCAGCACACCTGTACCGACACCATCATCAGAAGAAGATGACATCACACCGCCCTCTTCTTCATGCACAAGCGATACATCACCTTCTGCCAATCCTTCTGTTTTGAGCGCCATAAGCGCACGTTGTGCTTCTTCTTCATTCTCAAAAACACCTATCACCATTTGTACGACATTTCCATTTTGATTCACCGCACCATATTCAAGTTCCGCACCACTGCTGTATACCGTATTTTGTGCATCATAAGATGACACGATCTCATTGACCATCATCAACACCACCTTTTTATTGATGAAAGAATCAATGTTAGTATGCCATCGGATACATTACCTATTCACGTCTCCATTGGCAGAAAGCAAAATAAAATCATTACCTATCTTATGTATTCGTTCCCAAGCAACAAGCTCTATTCCGCTTTTGCCGAATAAAGAAAATCCATCTTCTGTCGGTACCATAATGTCGATGAGCCTGCCACTTGTTAAGTCGATCGAAACCTCACATTCACCGATCCTGCCCAAACGCATACCGGAATCGATGTCTATTACTTCTTTATTTTTTAGTTCACTTAATCTCATCACAACCTCCTTATCGTTTCATCTTATCCCATATTATAAGAAAGAACGGTTGGATAAATGCTAATACGACAGCAACAAACGCAAGCGGTTCTACCAAAAATCCATTTGTGATAAGTATTTTTTCGGGTACTTCCACCTGTAAAAACGACACCAGCATAACGAGCGTCATATAGATACCGCCTGCATATCCGACCGTCGCTTGTATCGCTCGTGACATAGGCGATGCTATGCCTTCAACTTGACGCGCAGATATCCGTTCCATTCTTCGCGAACGCAATGTAACAGAAACAACAAGTAAAACAAGCCCGCTTACCATACCAACGATATGTTCCGTCACCGCACACACCTCTGACTAATCATATGAACCCAAAAATACGATAGAACCGAAATAAAAAAACAAGCGACACTCGACATGATAGCCAAGTATCGCTTGTAATGATTCTTAATTATGCGCGTTCGATGTAAGCGCCCGTTCTCGTATCGATGCGGAGAACATCGCCCTGGTTGATGAAGAGCGGCACTTTAACGATGTAGCCCGTTTCGAGCGTAGCAAGTTTCGTTGCGCCCGTAGCCGTATCGCCACGTACACCCGGGTCACATTCGGTAACTTCGAGTTCGACCGTGTTCGGAAGATCTACGCCGATGATTCTGCCATTGAACGTCAAAAGGTTGATGTCCATGTTTTCTTTGAGATATTTTTTCGCATCAGCAAGCTGAGCTTCCGTCAATTCAGTCTGTTCGTACGTTTCGTTGTCCATGAATACGTACATGCCATCGCTTTCATAGAGATACTGCATTCTGCGGTTCTCGATGTGTGCTCTTGCCATTTTTTCATTCGGGTTGAACGTACGTTCGATAACAGCACCGGTCTGTACGTTTTTCATTTTCGTACGTACGAAAGCTGCACCTTTACCCGGTTTTACGTGCTGGAAGTCTACGATCTGCCAAACACCATTGTCAATTTCGATCGTCAAACCTGTACGGAAATCACTTGTAGAAATCATTTTTACCCCTCCATAATTTTAAAGCTCTAATAATTTTTTTGTACTTTGCGTTAATTTATTACATCCGTTCGAAGTTACGACCACCGTATCTTCGATGCGGATCCCACCAAATCCAGGAATATAAATGCCCGGTTCTACGGTCACTACCATTCCGCTTTCCAATACCATCGGCTCTGCCTTGGGCGACAATCTCGGCCACTCATGTATCTCCAATCCTACACCATGTCCGAGCCCATGCCCGAAGTTCTCGGCGTATCCATGTTGTGTGATAACATATCTGGCAGCCATATCGACGGCATTATTTTGCTTGCCTGCACAGACCGCGGCAAGACCGTTGAGTTGTGCATCAAGTACGATATGATACAATTCTTTTTGTTTTCGCGACGCCTTACCG
>JAFPBC010000150.1 GCA_017390595.1 Selenomonadales bacterium
GCGAATAGTCTCGTCTTTTTCTACGAGTATCTGATTGACTGCCGTATACGTCATGCGATGGCGCACTTGAATGATGGCAGGGAATATCTCGTAGCGGAGCAGTCTGCCATTCGGGTCGTATTCCATTTCCGCTGCCATGGAGAATCGGTCTACGCCTGCATTGAGGCTGCAGATGCCGTTCGACAGTCGTTTGGGGAGCATCGGGATGACGCGGTCGGCAAGATAGACGCTTGTCCCGCGCGCGTATGCTTCTGTATCGAGCGGTCTGCCTTCTCGGACGTAATAGCTGACGTCGGCGATGTAGACGCCGAGTCGATAGTTGCCGCCTTCTGTGCGTTCGACATAGACGGCGTCGTCAAGGTCTTTGGCATCTTCACCGTCGATGGTGATGAGCGTAAGGGAGCGGCAATCACGTCGTCCTTCTGTCGGCTCACCGTCTATCGTTTCGGGTACTTTGTCTGCCGCGTCTTGTACTTCTTGTGGAAATTCAAGCGGCAGGTCGTGTTTTTTGATAATGTCAAGGATATCAAGTCCGACATCGCCCTCATATCCGAGTATTTCGACGATGCGTCCTTCCGCCCGCGATAAGTCGGTCGGCCATACAGTCAGTTCCACGACGACATGTGCTTCGTCTTGCGCATCGCCGATCGCCTCTGCCGAGATGAAGATGTCTTCTCGAATGCGGCTGTCAAGCGGTGTTACGAATCCGTTTTTGCGCGCACGATGAAATACGCCGACGATGCGTTTGTTGGCACGTTCGATGATGCGAACGATCTCGCCTTCGCCTGCTTTATCTTGCGTGGGCGGTCTGTCGATATGCGCCACGACACGGTCGTTGTTCATCGCGCCGTGGAGTTTGTCTGCGCTGATATGGATATCTCTCTCGCTTGGGTCACTATCGTCTGCAATGACAAAGCCGAACCCTTTGCTGTTGATGCGTACTTGTCCGACGACTTGATTCATCTGCTGCGGCAACCCGTACTTGTGAACATGGTTTTCGGTAATAGTACCACGCGATAAGAGGTCATCAAGTACACGCCACAATTCGTTCAGCTCATCGCCGCCAAGCCCGAGGAGCCCTGCCAGTTTTTCTGCGTTTTTCGGACGGTATGACCGTTCTGCCATCAATGCCAGCAGTCTCTGCTCTATCGTCATGGTTAGCCCTCGATCAAGGCGATCTTCGCCTTGCCTTCTGCGGTAACAGTACCGTCATCAAGCGTGATCTGCGAAGCAAGATCATACATCGAGCCGCGGTTTCCAACGATCCAGCCCTGAATATTGAGGTGCTGACCGATCGGGGTCGGTTTGCGATAGCGCACTTCCAATTTGGCCGTTACGGCTTTATGACCTTTGTAATACATATATCCGCCCATGATCTCGTCAAGAAGCGTACTGATGATACCACCGTGTACGATGCCGTCATAGCTCTGATGAACTTCTTGTCCTACGAAGTCCGAACAGTAACGGTCACCTTCCTCACGGAATTTCAATTTTAAGCTGATCGGGTTGTCGGGTCCGCAAGCGAAACACCATCTATTTGCATCTTCTGCCATGTTATATACTCTCCTTTTCTGTTTCTGTTTGATTAAAAAATATAATGACTTCACGAAATACGAATTCGCGTTCTTGGTCGGTCATGATACTGTGCCCTGACCGCTCGAGCCAGCGAAGCTTCTTGTCCTCAGAGCCGACTTCATCATAGATGATCTGCGCGCTGACAGGATCGACCGTATGTTCGCACCGCGATTGCAGGATAAGTATCGGCTTATCGAGTCGCGGCAGGTCTTGCCTTACCGTATCGATGAGCGTCATTAGGCTCTGCACACTTTTGAGCGGCATGACGGAGTAGTTGAAATACGGAATATCTTTTTTTCGTTTTTTCTTCGTGAAGAAACGAGTGACAAGACTGATCAGACCGAGATATTCAACGCGTTTGTCTTGTACCTTGATGGGCGCGGACATCACAGCGACACGTGTGACAGGGAACGATAACGCGATCAGTATCGCGAACAATCCGCCCATCGAATGGCCTGCTACCATGATCTCATCACACAGCTCGGATAATATCCGATATCCGTCTTCGACCGTTGCATACCATTCATGCCACGAAGTCGCTTCGAGCTCCTTCGGAGATGTACCATGCGCGCCAAGCCGCGGAGCAAGTACGGTATAACCTTGTCTGTGGAGTGCTTCTGCCATCTCACGCACCTCAGACGTCGAGCCTGTAAAGCCATGTATCAAAAGCACACCGCGTCGTCCGCCTCTGAGGAGGAACGACCCTGCTCCTTCTTGAACGATCATGCTGTCTCCTCCGTAATTCCTATTACGTGTAATTATTTATCATCTATATATTATACCATTTTTACACTTATTTAAAAACAGATCACGTAAACAAAATGAAATATTTTCCTGTTATTTTGTTTCTGTCGCAGTTTCAACGAATGAAGTCCATAGCGGGCGCATATCGGGAAGCAGTTCGGGATGCCATTGCACACCGACAAGCCGGCCTGCTTGCCCTTCTATCGCTTCCGTTATGCCGTCCGCTGCCACAGCCACAACTGTCAGTCCATCAGCAACACGTCTCACCGCCTGATGATGATAGCTGTTGACCGCTATCCGCTTACCAAGCAACGTGCCCAACCGACTGCCTTCCGCAAGCCTTACGGTATGCCACGTCGTCCCGCGCGCACTCGTCTGCTGATGACATATCGTATCCGCCCGCGAGCTGATATCCTGATACAGATCGCCGCCAAACGCAACATTCATCACCTGCATCCCACGGCAGATGCCGAGTATCGGCCTACCGCTTTTCACAGCCAGTCGACATAGCGTCATCTCCCATACATCGCGCACGCTATCGACGCGTCCGATACCGCGATGCGGCTCTTCCCCAAAAAGAAGCGGACTGATATCACCGCCACCGCTTAGGACAAGGCCGTCTATTCCTTGCACTTGATACCATGTTTCATATTCTCTTTCCACGGGGGTAATGATAACACCGAGACCGCCTGCCGAGCGGATCGCACACAGATACGCGTCTGCGACGACCGCACGCCCCGCTTCATCAACACCTGCCGTTACACCGATAATAGGTATTCGCCTCATACCATATCCCTCCTGCCCTATCATATGCAAGAAAGCCGTATGAGCATCCACCTATTTTCCGCGCAATACCATGTTTCGTTCTCGGCAGAAGATCACCGTAGCCGTCACAAGGTGCATCAGCCCCACGCAAGCAAATACAGCCATGTTACCAACGATACCGCTCAGCACACCACCAACAAGAGGGCCTGCCATACAACCAAGCTGATTAAACGTCGTCGCAATACCGAACACGCGTCCATGAAAATCAGCATCCGTCGAGTTGACCATAATGGCATTGAGCGCAGGCTGTACCCCAACGATAAACAATCCGATGATCGCCTGCATCACACAAAACATCGTGAGCGTATCTGCCTGACTCTGTATGATATGCACGATACCCGCACCCGCAAAAGCCAATACCAACACACGATAA
>JAFPBC010000151.1 GCA_017390595.1 Selenomonadales bacterium
CACGGCATATCTTTTTTGAGACGTTTGTTGTTGAGCGGTGCGGCAACAGAACCGATACGCGCGATACCTGCATGGACGTCTGCTACGATCTTATTCGTTCCTGTTACAACGATGACACGTTTCGGGCCGAATGCGAGTGCCGCTACACGATTGCCGACACCATCGATATTGACGAGCTCGCCTTTTTCGGTAAGCGCGTTCGTGCTCATCAAGAATACATCTGCTGTCAATTCACGACGACGGAAGTCAAGCGTCTGTTGCGGCGTAAGGCCTGCTTTGTTATGGTTGAAGATAAGATGACCTTCTGCTTCGAGAGCATCGAGGATATCGAGCTGGTCGATCGTGACAGAACCGCCGACACCGATCGTCGCGCCTTTTTCAATGAGCGAACGAACGATCTGTGCGCCTTCTTCTTTCGTTTCTGCTACATGAACGGCAAAGTTATTTTTTTTCAGATTTTCTACTACGGTATCAAGATTGATAGTCATAAAATATCACTCCTCATCGTAAGCGTATTATTCACGTACGAATAATCCTACCATCATGATAAACAATAAATAAGGATTACACAAGAGCAATGAGTTATTTATTAAAAAAATATAGATGAGGAACTTGCTTTTTCACTTTGTATACAGTATTATATTTATGGGGGAGATATGATACACTTTGGCGGGTGTATCATAGTTGGCAAAAGGGTATATAGGATGGCAGAAGCGGGCGAGATCGGAAATGCGCCCGCTTCTGTGCGTCTAAAAACAGATATTGCGTAAGAGGATGTCTGTTTGATGATTATCTAAAAACGATCTTGACGCGACAGCTCATAGACGAATAAAAGGTCGGCAAGGTCTGACGGAAACGGAAGTGTACCACCCGAATTGATGACCTCGGTATGAATATAATCGGCAAGACCTATCGGAAGTACGACAGGCCGCCTGCTTGCGACAAGAGGCAAGTTCTCCACGAGGAATACGAACAGAATATCTTGGATATCGTCAGGCATGACGTGCTCCTTTCTTATGATGACACCATGACAGATGGTGTTTTTTTATATGCGCGGAAAAGGATTTACTACGGCTGATATGGAATTATTTCCGAAAGAGACAAAGGAGTGGATACCATGGAAGAAGCTGTTGTATTATATGAAAAGATCGGTCAGATCGCGAAGATCACGCTCAATCGTCCAAAAGCCCTCAATGCGATGAACGGTGAGCTTATCAGCACACTTGCGGCACGCCTTGATGACGCAAGCAAAGATAGTGATGTACGTGTTATCATCCTCACAGGTAACGGCAAAGGATTCTGTGCAGGCGGTGACCTTGCATATTTGAAACAACTGACGAACGTCATCGAAGCACGAGCATTCATCGTGGATGTCGGCGCGATCGTCAAACAGATACAGTCTATCACCAAACCTGTCATCGCGATGGTAAACGGTGTAGCGGCAGGTGCAGGCTTCAACCTCGCGCTCGCTTGTGATATCGTATTCGCATCCGATACGGCAAGATTTGCCCAGAGCTTCGTCAAAGTAGGTCTTGTGCCCGATTGCGGCGGTATGTATCTTTTGCCGAAGATCGTAGGTACGCACAAAGCCAAAGAATTGATGTTCACGGCAGACCTTATCAATGCGGCAAAAGCAAACGAACTCGGTCTGTTGAATCGCGTCATCGAGAGCGACAAGCTCGAAGAAGAAACGTTTGCATTCGCGGAAAAACTTCTCCTCTCGGCACCGATCGCGCTCGGCATGGTCAAACAGACGCTCAACGGCATGGAAGACATGACGCTTGAAAATTGGCTCGTACACGAAGCTGATATGCAGACGCTCTGTATGCAGACAAAAGACCATCAGGAAGGTATCAACGCATTCCTCGAAAAACGCGCGCCCGAATTCAAAAATCAATAATAACAGAGAGCGGGCAGACCATTTCTCATACAAGGAGAACAGCGATGGATATACAGGATATTCGGCAGACATTATTTTCACTCGGAGAAGATGATTACAAACGATTCATGTCATCTCTCTTGCCGAATATTCATCCCGATACCATCATCGGTGTCCGCCTGCCTGTTCTTCGTAAGATAGCCAAGCGTATCGCCCGCGGTGACTACCTAGCATATCTCGATACATGCAAGCGAGACTATTACGAAGAAAAAATGATAGAAGGCTTCGTCATCGGTATGGCTGATATGACATTTGACGAGCGGTGCGGCTGTATTGCACGATTTGTAAGCTGTATCGACAACTGGGGCATCTGCGATTCTTTTTGTGCCTGTCTGAAATTCGCACGTGAAAATAGGGAAGAAGTATGGAAACAGATCGTGCCGTACTTTATATCGCATCATCCGTATGAAGTGCGATTCGCTGTCGTCATGGCGATATTCTATTTTGCGAGCGAAGAATATATAGATGACTTCTTCGAGCGTATCAGTCTTATCACAGCAGACGACTACTACGTCAAAATGGCGATCGCGTGGGCGATATCCGTCTACTATGTCGAGTGCCCCGCCCGTACCAAAGAGTATCTGATGCACTGTGATAAAACGTCGTGGATATACCGTAAAGCCTTGACGAAGATCATCGAATCGAAACGGGTATCCGATATAGACAAAGCATGGATACGAGAATGTCGAAGTGAGATAAAAAAATAATATTGTTTCACGTGAAACAATATGGTGAAGGCAAATAAAAAGAACGAACCATATGGTTCGTTCTTTTTATTGTTGAGGTTAGAGGCTATTATTTAAAGGTCGTATTATTTTTTGTAATCGAGGTCTACTTCGAGAACCACGCCGTTTGCCGCGAGGACATCAGCGTCACCGCGTACACCGTCTACAACGAATTTTACATCGTAGGACGTTTTGTAGGAATCACGGTCGAGTTTTACTTTCGTAACTTTTGCGTTCGGGTAGAGTTTGAGAACTGCTGCTTTGGCATCGTCAGCCGAGATGTTGACTGCCGTGGAGAGCGGTACGTTGAGCGTATCGATGGAAACATCCGTTACTTTGCCGAGGCGTTTGTCAACGTCTACTTCATATTCTTTGTCAGCGGAGCGATAAACGACATCGAAGCTGTCTGTATCTTCTGTGACATAGGAGTACTGTGCATCAGCCGGGACATATGCGTTTGCCAAGTTGCGAGCATCCTGTTGGCTCATTGCGAATGCTACTGCGGAAGTTGCTACGAGAGAGAGACCGAGAACGGTTGCTAATAATCTTTTTTTCATAATTTTCATCTCCTTAATATATGCGATACATTTTATTTTCGGTGAGTGTAACTTTGTGAATTAAGTATACTATTTTAGTGATGTTTTATCAACGATTTTTTGGTAAAAAATACTGTTTTTTTACTTTTATTTGTAATCGAGGTCTACTTCGAGAACCACACCGTTTGCCGCGAGGACATCAGCGTCACCGCGTACACCGTCTACAACGAATTTTACATCGTAGGACGTTTTGTAGGAATCACGGTCGAGTTTTACTTTC
>JAFPBC010000019.1 GCA_017390595.1 Selenomonadales bacterium
AAAGCCGATTATTTCTTGATCGCACCTGCGACTGCCAACTGTATCGGTAAAATGGCGCATGGCATTGCAGACGATATGCTTACAACGACTGTTATGGCAACGACTGCACCTGTTATCATTGCACCTGCAATGAATACGAATATGTATCAAAACGCGGCAACGCAGGACAACCTTGCTATATTGGCAAAACGCGGTTGTCATATCATTCCGCCTGCAAGCGGTATGCTTGCTTGCGGCATAGAAGGTGTCGGAAGATTACCTGAACCGAGTGTGATCGTTGATGCTGTTCTTGCACTTGCGAAACAAAAACAAGATCTCGTTGGTAAACGCATCCTTGTAACGGCAGGCGGTACACATGAGCCGCTTGATCCTGTTCGATTTATCGGTAATCGTTCCAGCGGTAAGATGGGATACGCTGTTGCGGAAGCTGCCAGAGACAGAGGCGCGGAAGTCATATTGGTATCGGGTCCGACTGCGCTCAAAAAACCGCAAGGCGTAACATTCGTGTCGGTAGAAACAACGCAGGATATGTACGATGCTGTTATGGATACGTTCCCGACAGTCGATATCGTCATCAAGGCGGCAGCTGTTGCTGATTATCGTCCGAAGCAGATCGCCGCACAGAAGATCAAAAAAAACGACAGCGAATTTACGGTCGTGTTGGAGAAGAACCCCGATATCTTGCTAAACTTGGGTAAAGCAAAACAAGCAGGTCAGATACTTGTCGGATTCGCTGCTGAAACGAACGACTTGATCAAACATGCAAAACAGAAGATCGAAAAGAAAAATCTCGATATGATCGTTGCCAACGACGTTACTGTCAAAGGCGCGGGTTTCAACGTCGATACGAATATCGTTAAACTGATTCATGCCGACGGCAGGATCGAAGAGTGTCAGCAGATGACCAAACGTGAAGTCGCTGAGATTATTTTGAATAAAGTTGTCGAGATGTGTTGATTTTTTCGGCAGTTTGCTTTAAAATTATTATGGAAATTTATTTATTACTCATCAAGAGTTGGCGGAGGGATTTGGCCCTATGAAGCCGCAGCAACCATTTGAGTATTCAAAAACGGTGCTACTTCCAGCTGTAAACAAGCAGAGATGAGAGTATTGAAATGCTCTCGTTTTGCAGAGCATTTTTTTATTTAAAGGAGGACAAACTAAATGGATAAAGATACAGTATTCTTTACATCCGAATCGGTTACGGAAGGCCATCCGGATAAAATTGCCGATCAGATCTCTGACAGCGTATTGGACGCTATCTTGGAAAAAGACCCGATGGGTCGTGTCGCTTGTGAAACGCTCGTAACGACGGGTCTTGTTCACGTTGTCGGCGAAATCTCTACGAAATGCTACGTTGACATTCCGCGCCTCGTTCGTAATGTCGTTCGTGAAATCGGTTATACGCGCGCAAAATACGGCTTCGATGCTGATACTTGTGCTGTTATGACGTCTATCGACGAACAGTCGGCAGATATTGCTATGGGTGTTGATAAAGCACTCGAAGCAAAAGAAGGCTCGATGGATGACCAGATCGAAGCAATCGGTGCAGGTGACCAGGGTATGATGTTCGGTTATGCAACGAACGAAACGCCTGAATTCATGCCGCTTCCGATCGCTCTTGCACATCGTCTTTCCCGTCGTTTGACGGAAGTTCGTAAAAGCGGTGAGCTTGACTACCTCCGTCCGGACGGTAAAACGCAGGTAACTGTTGAATACAAAGACGGTAAACCTGTTCGCATCAATACGATCGTTATTTCGACGCAGCACAGCCCGTCGGCTACGCTTGCAACGATCAAAAAAGATATGCTCGAAAGAGTTATCCAGGTCGTTGTTCCGTCTTCGCTCCTTGATGACGAAACGAAATACTACATCAACCCAACGGGTCGTTTCGTAGTAGGCGGTCCGCAGGGTGACGCAGGTCTTACGGGTCGTAAGATCATTGTTGATACATACGGCGGTATGGCACGTCATGGCGGCGGCGCATTCTCGGGTAAAGATCCTACAAAAGTTGACCGCTCGGGTGCATACGCAGCTCGTTATGTTGCAAAAAATATCGTAGCAGCAGGTCTTGCTGACCGTTGCGAAATCCAGATCGCATACGCTATCGGCGTAGCAAAACCGGTATCCGTTATGGTTGAAACGTTCGGTACCGGCAAAATCGCTGAATCGAAAATCAGCGAATTGATCCAGAAACACTTCGACCTCCGTCCGGCAGGCATTATCAAAGAATTGGATCTCCGTCGTCCGATCTATCGTCAGACTGCAGCATATGGTCACTTCGGTAGAACTGATGTTAATCTTCCGTGGGAAAGAACAGATAAAGCAGAAGCTCTCAAAGCAGATGCAGGTATCTAAAAATAATACAGCGATGTAATAAAAGTAAGGTTCTCGTTAGAGAACCTTACTTTGCTATCTAAAAAGAAGGAGGAAATTGTGATGATAGTCGATGTGTTCGTCAATGTGCCTGTCAAAAAACTGGATAAGCCGTTTACGTATCGTGTACCATCACAGTTTTCTCATGTCAATGTAGGTTGGCGGGTGCTTGTACCGTTCGGCGGTCGTATGGTAGAAGGATTTGTTGTGGGATGTCGTGATGATGTATCTGTTCTAAATGACCTTGAACTGAAAGAGATCGTTGATGTACTTGATGAAGAAGCATGGTTTTCACCAGATATGATGTCGATGGCTAAATGGGTCAGCGGCTATTATCTTTGTACGTTGGCAGAAGCAATGCGCCTTTTTATCCCCGGTAAAGGCGGGATTCGCATTTCATATCAATATCAAGCTAAATCGTACGAGAATATCACACTTAATGAGAAAGAAAAAGCCGTTTACGAATACCTTGCCGAACATGGTGCACAGTCGATAGCTGCATTGAAAAAGGTATTTCATGAATGGAATACAGAAGCGATACTGTTACGTCTCATAAAGAAAGACTGTATCGAAAAACAGTTCCATACACAAAAAAAGATGAAAGAAAAATGGGAGACTGTCTATGAACTTGTTCGCGGCGAACAGTCAGCTCCCCTCAGAATGACCGAGAAACGTCGTACAGTTTTATCTCTTCTTGAAGAACGTGGTCGACTGCGTGCAAGCGAGCTGAATACGCTTGGTCTTTCTAAAGATGTGCTCGACAGGCTGGCCCAAACAGGTTTTGTAGCGATGCGTCAAGAGCGTGTCAGCCGCGACAGTTTCCGTGATGTGACAAGCAATATGAACGCGATCTGTCTGAACGAAGATCAGCTCGCTGCGATGGCGCGGATAACAGAGGCGCTCTCGCAAGATGAATATAATCCGTTTTTACTCTACGGTATTACAGGTAGTGGTAAGACGGAGATATATATCGAATCGGCGAAGCATGCGCGCAAGCTGGGTAAGCAAGTCATTGTTCTTGTGCCTGAGATCGCGCTTACAAGCCAGATCGTATCCAGATTTCGCACGTATTTCGGTGATGATGTCGTTGTTATACACAGTAAATTATCGCTGGCAGAACGTGGTGATGCACTGTGGAGATTGCGCACAGGCGATGCAGGTATCGTTATAGGAGCTCGTTCGGCACTGTTTTCAACGATTCCCAAGCTTGGTCTTATTATTCTCGATGAAGAACATGATTCTTCGTATAAACAAGACGAAGCCCCGCATTATCACGCGAAAGATACAGCACTTGCTTTTGGCGAGATCACAAACAGTGTTGTCATTTTAGGCAGTGCGACTCCGTCGATCGAATCGTTCTATCTTGCGCAAGAAGGCGTATACGAAATGCTTACTTTGCCGAAAAGAAAGAACGGAAGTGTGCTTCCTTCTATCGAACTGGTCGATATGAGGAAGGAATTACGACGCGGAAAGAAGAATGTAATTTCACAGAGGCTTCATGGGTTATTGACAGATACGCTTCAAAAAAAACAACAGGCGATCCTTCTCTTGAATCGTCGTGGATATGCGACTTTTATCAATTGTCGCAGCTGTGGTCATGTGATGACGTGTCCGCAATGCTCTACATCGCTTGTATATCATGCTTCGGGCAAATTGCAATGTCATTATTGTGAAAAAGTCGTTCCTGTACCGAATGTATGTCCAAATTGTGAAAGCCGTTATATTCGCTATTTCGGTAGTGGTACGCAAAAGTTGCAGGAAGAGATGCGAACATCGTTCCCAACAGCTCGCATTGCAAGGCTCGATCGTGATACGACGGCAGGGAAGATGAGCTATCATCAGATATTGGAAGATTTCGCATCGCACAAACAAGATATTTTGCTTGGAACGCAAATGGTTGCAAAAGGGCATGATATTGCCGGCGTAACAGCGGTAGGTGTCATCACGGCCGATTCTATGCTCAATATTCCCGATTTTCGTTCAGCTGAGCGTACGTTCGCGCTACTGACACAGACAGCGGGTCGTGCCGGGCGCGGAGGCGAAAAGGGGAGTGTCGTGATACAGACATATACACCCGAACATTATGCGATACAAGCAGGTGCGAAGCAAGATTATGAAGCGTTTTATAAAGAAGAAACAGCATATCGCAAGGAAATGTTTTATCCGCCGTATTGCAGGCTGATAAAGCTGACATTCCTTGATACGATAAAAGAAAAAGCCGTCACACGTGCAACGAATGTTGCGGATGAACTGGAAGAACGGCTTGCCGACTTGGATGGTACAGAGATACTCGGCCCATTCGGTGCGGCTATTGAAAAGATAAGAGAACAATACCGTATCAATATCTTGATCAAAACGACCGACCCGCAAACGGTCAAAGAAATACTCTGTGCGATGGATCTTCATCACACGGATGATCTGATCCTTGATATTGATCCGACAAACACGATGTAGGAGGATATTATGCCAGTACTTGAGATTAAAAAAGCAGGAGACCCCGTTTTAAGAGAAAAATGTCAACCGATAGATACATTTGATCGCAAACTTCGTTTGTTGCTCAATAATATGGCTGATACGATGTACAAAGCCGACGGTGTAGGTCTTGCCGCGCCGCAGATCGGCCTTTCTATTGCCGTTGTTGTAATTGATGTCGGCGAAGGTATTATTGAAATGATCAATCCGAAGATAATCGAACGTGAAGGTACGATCGAAGATACGGAAGGTTGTCTCAGCGTTCCGGGCGTATACGGTACAGTAGAGCGCAGTGCGCGTGTTGTCGCTGAATACCAGAATCGTTACGGTAAAAAGCGTACGATCGAAGGTACAGATCTTTTGGCACGTGCCATTCAGCATGAGCTCGATCACTTGGAAGGCGTTTTGTTTACTGATAAAGTAACATCTTTTGTGAAACCGGAGGAAGAGTAATGGATACGATTTCAGTTGTATTTATGGGAACGCCTGATTTTGCTGTTCCTTGTTTAGAGATGCTTTGTGAACAGAATTACCATATCAAAGCTGTTATCACACAACCGGATCGCCCGAAAGGACGCGGACAAAAGCTTGTCGAATCGCCGGTCAAAGCATGTGCGCTGAAACATGATCTGCCGATCCTTCAACCGCAGAAGATAAAGACGCCTGAATTTGAGGCTATTTTAGAAGACTTGAATCCCGACCTCATTGTCGTTGTGGCATTCGGTCAGATCCTTTCGAAACGCATCTTAGACATTCCGCGTCTTGGCTGCATCAACGTCCATGCATCGCTTCTTCCGCGATATCGTGGTGCCGCTCCGCTTCATTGGTCGGTCATCCGCGGCGAGAAAAAAACGGGTGTCACGACGATGTTCATGGATGAAGGTCTTGATACGGGCGATATGCTCCTTACGGCAGAAATGGATATCACGGATACAACGACGACGGGCGAAGTCCATGACACGCTCCAAAACATGGGGGCAGATGTACTCTCGGAGACGATCAAACAGCTTATTGCAGGTACTGCAGTTCGTCGTGTACAAAATCATGAAGAAGCAACGTATGCGCCACTCTTGACGAAAGAGCTTGAGTGTATCGACTGGACACAGTCCGCTGCTGATATTCACAACCTTATCCGCGGTCTCAATCCTTGGCCGGGCAGTTATACGATCTGTCGCAGCAAGCGTTTGAAATTGTGGGGCAGCGAAGTACTTGCGGAAGATACGGATAAACAAGCAGGCACGATCATTCGTGTAGAAA
>JAFPBC010000152.1 GCA_017390595.1 Selenomonadales bacterium
ACTTAAAGAGCTGTCCGATGAAGCCGAGATATATCCGACGCCTTGTCCGCGATTCGTTCCGCTTATCGAAAGCGGGCACATTGATGATAAGCCGGTAGAAGACGCTGTTCGCGAAGTCGCGCTTCCGATGCAAGAAGCGGGTGTCGATGCGCTCGTGCTCGGCTGCACGCATTATCCGTACATCGCGAAGGCTATCCAACGTGTGCTTGGTGACGGTGTTGCGCTCGTCGATCCTGCCGAAGCAACGGCGCGTGAAGCGAAACGAGTGCTTGCCGAGCATGGCCTTCTGAAACAAGAAGGTATCGGGAAAGTCGAGCTTTGCTTTACGGCGAATCTCGATAAGAGCGAAGAATTGGCGCGCCTTATCATTGAAGGCGAACAGGTAGTATTTAAGGAAGTAAAATTGTCGCCGTGCGAAAAAGCATGACGGAAAAATAAAATCGGAGGGATATTATTATGTTGGAATTTTTATGCTTTGTAGCAGCATTGATCGTATTAGCGGTCGTTGCATTCAAGCTGTATTGTATTCGTTTGGGTAAATCGGTCCCTGTTATCTATACCGACCGCAGAACCGAGTTCAAGGCAACGGAGTTCAAAGAAAAGTCGATGACGGTAGCATGTGAGATGCCGTACATGAATACGGGTAAAGTGCTCTGCACGATGATGGATTGCTTTGCGCGCGTACAGTTGCCGCAGGAACAGTTCAAAGGTGTGCGTATCCTTGCTCGTGTGGAACGAGAAGGCGAACGTCGTGATGACGGATACTTTGAAGCTGTTTTGATGCCTGCGCAGAAGGGCGGTAAGCTCATCGTAACGCTCGACCTTGAAGTGCAGAATGATGATGTATTGGAGACTCTTTTGGCGATGCCTGATGTGAATGTTGATATCTTCTATCAGATCGTTGACAAAGAGAGCCTCTATATCGATAAGAGACGTATCGTGTTGACGGCACGCGAAGTAAGAGAAGCGATCGAAGCGAAAGGAGCGATGATGGACAATGACTGATGTTAGCTTGATTCCTGTGAAAACAAGAATTTTGACAGACAAAGACGATGTGTTTGCTGTTATGGATGAATATGTCAAAGATCAGATCGGTCCCGATGATGCGGTGTCGATCGCAGAAAGCGTATTGGCGATCATTCAAGGTCGCATCGTTCGTCCGGAAGACCTCAAACCGTGCTTCTTGGCTCGTACGCTCTGTATGTTTATCCCCGAAGGCGGTTCGCTTGCGACGCCGTACGGTATGCAATCGTTGATGGATGTAGAAGGCAAATGGCGTGTAGCAGGTGCGTTCATTGCAGGTGCTGTGATGAAAGTATTGGGCAAACCGGGCTGGTTCTATCGCTTGGGCGGTGAACAGACAGCGCTCATTGACGATGTTACGTGCACGATGCCGCCGTTCGATAAACATATCGTATACGGTCCGGACAAGCCGTTCGAGGTAGCGCGCGAGATCAAACGCAGACTCGGCTGCTACGGTGCGGTCGTGGCAGACGTCAATGACCTCAAACGTGCGCGCATCGTCAGCCATACAGACGGGATGAATCCTGCGCTCGTGTCGCATCTGTTGATCGACAATCCGTTCGGCAATGCATCGCAGAAAACGCCGATCGTTATCATTAAAAATTATGCCAAATTGCGTGAGCAGATGCCTGCGAAAGCTGCGGCAGACAACTGATAAGGAACTTGGAGGATAAGCAATAAGTGCTATCCTCTATTTCTTATTTTATAAGGAGAAGGTGAATCATGGGCAGGATCGGCATAACGACGACGGTTCCGTCGGAAGTGATCTTTGCGGCAGGGCATACACCTGTCGATCTGAATAATATTTTTATCGGCGATGAACAGCCGATGCGATTTTTGGAGCAGGCAGAAGAAGTCGGCTATCCGCGTAATATCTGCGGTTGGATAAAAGGACTCTATTCTGTTGCTGTTGAAGCGGGCGATCTTGATGCGGTCGTTGCCGTTACGCAGGGCGATTGCAGCAATACGCATGCCTTGATGGAGACGCTTGAGCTTGCGGGTATCAAAACGATACCGTTTGCATATCCGTTCGACCGCGACTACGATCTTCTCAAAATGCAGATAGAGAAATTGATGGCAGCGCTCGGTACGAATTGGGATGAAGTAAAGCGCGTGCAGGAACGTATGCGCCCGATACGCCGAAAATTGGCTGAAATAGACCGCATGACTTGGCAGGATAATGTCATCAGCGGATGGAACAATCATTTATATCAAGTTTGCTCGAGCGACTTCAACGGAGATATGGACGCGTTCGAAGCGTGGGTAGACGAACTTATCGAAAAGTCTGCCGATGCGCCCGAACGGACGGATTCTATCCGTCTTGCGTATATCGGTGTACCGCCTATTTATACCGACCTTTATTCGTATCTCGAAAAACGCGGTGCACGTGTCGTATTCAACGAAGTACAGAGACAGTTCGCGATGCCGTCGGATGCCGAAGACCTCGTAGAACAGTATCGCGCATATACGTATCCGTATCGTGTATTCGATAGACTTGACGATATCAAGGCAGAACTGGAACGACGCAATATCGACGGCGTCATCCACTATGTACAGAGTTTCTGTTATCGTCAGATAGAAGACATGATCTTCCGCGAAAAACTCGATCTTCCGATCTTGACGGTCGAAGGTGACAAACCGGGCAAACTCGATGCGAGAACGAAACTCAGACTGGACAGCTTCCTTGAGATGCTGGAGTAGGAGGAATATGATGATCTGCGGAATCGACTTGGGTAGTCGCAGTGTCAAGCTTGTCTTGGCAGACAGTGATGGCTCGATAAAAGAAAAACATATTTTTTCGACCGTTGATTTTTATCGCGAATACGGCCGCGTTGATGAAGAGGGGCTCCGGATAGACTTTGCCAAACTCGGGATCGAAGGCATCGAAGCTGTCGCATCGACAGGATACGGGCGTAATACGCTCGACGTTGTCGGCTCGATGGTCATTCCCGAACTGAAGGCACACGTCCTGGGCGTCGTCGAACAAACGGGGCTTACCGACTTTACGCTGATCGATCTCGGTGGACAAGACAGCAAAGTCATCAAAGTGCGTAAAGGTCGCATGGTAGACTTTGCGACGAACGATAAATGTGCGGCAAGTACGGGACGCTATCTTGAAAATATGGCGGCGGTGCTTAATATATCGATGGAAGAACTCAGTAAGCATAGCAAAGACCCGGTCGAACTCAATTCGACGTGTGCTATCTTCGGCGAGAGCGAGTTGATCGGCCGCATCGTAGAAGGGCATTCGACAGCCGTGCTTGCGGCAGGTGTCAATGCTTCCATCGTGAAACGTATCAAACCGATGGTGCGTCCGCTGCTCTCTGATACGCTCGTTTTGACGGGTGGTGTCGCGCTCGGTGAAGCGATGAAAGTGCTCCTGCAAGAAGCCTTCGGAAGAGACGTCATCGTACCTTGTGAGCCACAGCTCAACGGTGCGATCGGTTGTATCCGTGCAGTGCGGATGAAACAGGAAAAGGGGAAATAACATGAGAATAGATAACAGACAGGCGGATGAGCTCCGCCCCGTGCGTATCACGCGCAACTACTTAAAATATGCAGAAGGCTCGGCACTCATCGAAGTCGGTAATACGCGCGTACTTTGCGCGGCAACGATCGAAGAACGTGTACCGTCCTTTCTCAAAGGAAGCGGCGAAGGCTGGATCACAGCAGAATACTCGCTCCTTCCGCGTTCGACGCAGACACGCAATCAGCGTGAATCCGCGAAAGGCAAGGTCACGGGCAGAACGCATGAGATACAACGCCTCATCGGTCGTTCGCTTCGCAGTGTCGTCGACCTCAAAGCGCTCGGCGAACGTACGATCTGGATCGACTGCGACGTTATCCAGGCTGACGGCGGTACACGTACTGCTTCCATTACAGGCGCATTCATGGCGATGACAGACGCGATCGCTTCCATCTACAAGAACGACAAGCCGTTCCCTGTCAAAGACTTCGTAGCGGCAGTCAGCGTTGGTATCCACGAGAACGAACCGCTTCTCGACCTTTGCTATGCGGAAGACTCGAATGCCGAAGTCGATATGAACTTCGTCATCACAGGCAGCGGTAAATTCGTTGAGATCCAAGGCACGGGCGAAGAACGTCCGTTCGACAAAGAAGAAATGAATGCCATGACCGCCCTTGCGGAAAAAGGTATCGCGGAACTCATCGAATACCAAAAAGACCTTCTCGGAAGAGAAGCGTGGAATATCGGGAGAGAACCATGAATCAAATCGTGCTTGCAACGAAAAACAAAGGCAAGATAAAAGAGATGCGTGAACTTCTCGCACCGATGAATATCGAAGTATTGTCTCTGGCAGACTTTGCGCCCGTAGACGATGCCGAAGAAAACGGTGCGACCTTCGCGGAAAATGCGATGATCAAAGCACGTTACTATTTCGCGCATACGGGCACGCCTTGCCTTGCCGATGACTCGGGTCTCGAAGTCGATGCACTCGACGGTCGTCCGGGAGTATACTCCGCGCGTTACAGCGGAGAAGATGCGACCGATAAAACGAATAACGCAAAAGTACTCTGCGAGATGGAAGGCGTGGAGCGGGAAAAACGTACCGCTCGGTTCCGCTGTGCGATGGCACTTGTCGGTGACAACATCGAACTGACGACAGACGGCACGTGCGAAGGTCTTCTCCTTACAGAAGAACGCGGCGATGGCGGATTCGGTTACGACCCGTTTTTCTATGTAGCAAAATTCGATCGCACACTTGCCGAAATGTCCTCGGAAGAGAAAAATGCTATCAGCCATCGTGGTGCGGCAGTACGCAAAATGGCCGAACTTATTGCGGAGATGATGTCGAAATGATCATCGGTATCATAAGCGACACACACGGCTCGAAAAAAGCCATCGAATATGCCGTAGAAGCCGTGCCCAATGCCGAATATTGGCTCCATGCAGGCGATTACAGCCAAGATGCCGACTATCTGGCAAAGCTCGCAGGCGTACCTGTGCGGGCGGCATGCGGGAACTGTGACGGCTATGACACACCTGCCAAGAACGATGAGTATCTCACGCTTGCCGGAAAAGAGATCTGGATAACACACGGGCATCATTACTGTGTCAAAGAAAACCTGAGAGAACTCCGCTATTGGGCGAATCAATACGAATCGGATATTATCGTATTCGGACATACGCATATTCCGCTTATCGAACAGTACGATAGTAGATATTTTATCAATCCGGGCAGTGCCAGATACGGTGCGACTTGTGCTCGCGTCGAGATCGAGGACGGTAATGTTACGGCAAAAATATTGATGATAAAATAAAAATATAATAAAATATGACAAAATAATGGTTGAGAATAAGCAAGTTGTTTGCTAGAATATATGATTGTGATATAAAAATTTTTTATTGCTCGGAGAAGGGTAAAAAATAAAAATTTTTATTTCATGATAAGCTATTGCGGCAAGGAAACAGTTGTCTGAAAAACGAGAATTTTACGGGGAGAAGTATGCGATTTTCTGTTAAAATTCTTGAAAATCGGACAATTTTATGGTATCCTTAAAGCCATAGTATAAGAATAATTTCACATATTGAGGAGGGTTTGCATTGCGCGAAATTCAAGTAAGCCAGATCACAGAAGTCGTAGCAGAAATGTGCATGAAAGCGTGCTATTATCTGCCGGGCGATGTGTACTCGGCGATGGTCAAAGCCAGAGAAACAGAAGAATCTCCGCTCGGGAGAGACGTATTGGATCAGATCATCCGTAACGCAGAAATTGCAAAAGCTGAAGACCGTCCGATCTGTCAGGACACCGGTATGACTGTTGTGTTCGTTGAGATCGGTCAGGATGTTCACTTTGTAGGCGGAGATCTTACGGAAGCAATCAATGCCGGTGTAGCAAAAGGTTACGTTGACGGTTATTTGAGAAAATCCGTAGTCAGCGAACCGTTGTTCAATCGAGTTAACACGCAGAACAATACGCCTGCTGTTATCTACACTTCGATTGTTCCGGGTGACAAAGTCAAAATCAAATTGGCTCCGAAAGGTTTCGGTAGCGAAAACAAAAGCGGTCTCAAAATGCTCGTTCCGGCTGACGGCGTAGAAGGCGTTAAAAAAGTCGTTCTCGACGTTATCAAACACGCTGAAATGAACTCCTGCCCGCCGATGGTTGTCGGTGTTGGTATCGGCGGTACGATGGAAAAAGCAGCTATGCTTTCGAAACAGGCACTCGTTCGTTCGATCAGCGTTCGTAATCCGCATCCGGAATACGCAAAACTCGAAGAAGAGCTTCTTGAGATGATCAACAAAACTGGTATCGGCCCGCAGCTTGGCGGTACGACCACTGCACTCGCGGTAAATATTGAATGGTATCCGACGCATATCGCAGGATTACCGGTTTCAGTAAATACAAGCTGTCATGCTACAAGACATGCTGAAGTTGAGTTATAAGGAGGTGTAAAAGAATGACGGAAAAAATTCGCATTACTACCCCGCTCACCGAAGAACAGTCCCGCAAACTTAAAGCAGGTGATAGTGTTCTCATCTCGGGCAAAATTTATTCTGCACGTGATGCTGCTCACAAAGCAATGACGGAAGCATTGGCACGTGGCGAAAAATTGCCTATCGACTGGACAAACAAAATTGTCTACTACTTAGGTCCTACGCCGGCTAAACCGGGTAACCCGATCGGTTCCGCAGGTCCGACGACTTCGGGTCGTATGGATGCGTACACGCCGACGATGCTCGATCAGGGTATCAAAGGTATGATCGGTAAAGGTACTCGTAAACCGGAAGTAATCGAGTCGATGAAGAAAAACGGCACTGTATATTTTGTTGCAGTAGGCGGCGCGGCGGCGCTCATCTCGAAATGCATCAAAAAATACACGGTTCTCGCTTACCCGGAACTCGGTCCGGAAGCAGTAGCAGAACTCGAAGTTGAAGACTTCCCGGCGATCGTTGCGATCGACTGCGAAGGCAACAACTACTATGAAGAAGGTCAGAAACC
>JAFPBC010000153.1 GCA_017390595.1 Selenomonadales bacterium
GCTACGACGTTGTCTGTCGGGATGTAGACTGCATCGACTTTGCCGACGATACTGCGCGTTGCTTGTTGGATATCGTTGACATTCGATACGGTCGCTTCAACGACAGTAAGTCCTTTTTCTTTCGCATACGCTTTCATGACGGATATCTGTTTTTGCGAGTTGACTTCGCTCGAGCAGTAGACGGTGCCGACAGTTCTCGTTTTCGGCGCGAGGCGGAGCATGAGGTCTATCTGTTCTTTGATGGGATTCATATCGGTCGTGCCTGTGAGGTTACCTTGCGGATGCTTGCTGTCGGCAACGAGCTTGGCTTCTTCGTAATCGGTAACAGCCGTCGCTACGATGGGGATATCCTGCGTAGCACTTGCCATCGTCTGGGCAACAGGCGTCGATATCGCACAGATCAGATCGACCTTGTTATTGATAAATCGCTGTGCGATGGGCACGAGATTCGATTGGTCTGCTTGTGCATTCTGTTGATCGAACGTGACGTTATCTTTGTATCCTTTCGATGCAAGACCTGCAATAAAGCCTTCGTTGGCGATATTGACGGCGCGATGTTCGACAAGCTGTACGATGCCGACTTTGTACGTTTTGGCATCCTTTTGTGCATTATCCGCCGTACAACCTGCAACAAGTCCGAGCGACAGGACGAGAGCGGCCGTCGCAAGTGCTTTTTTCCATTTCTTTTTCAGCATACTGTATCTTCCCTTCTATGTAGATTTCTACTTTTCGAGAAATAATAAGCCATCTTAATAATTTCGACACGGTATGCCTTCTTCCTGCGTACAAAACAATCGTACAGATAACAAAAAAACCGATGCAATATATTGCATCGGTTTTTGGATAGCTCGTCTTATTTGATACCTGCTTGTGCTTTGAGGTCGGCAGGGATCTCGATACCGAGTTTTTTCGCGCTGTCAGCGTTGATGGTGAGCGTCATTTCTTCGAGCGACTGGATCGCCATCGTAGCCGGTTTCGATTTGCCCGCGAGGATATCAGCTGCCATCTCACCTGTCTGGAAGCCGAGTTTGTAGTAGTCTACGCCGAGCGTTGCAAGACCGCCCGCTTTGACCATGTTTGCTTCACCGCAGATGACAGGGACTTTTGCCGCGTCGGTGATCGCGATAAGCGTCGGGATAGCGGATGCGAGGATGTTGTCCGTCGGAATGTAGATGGCATCTACATCACCTACGATGCTCTGCGCCGCCTGCTGGATATCGTTTACCGTCGATACCGTTGCTTCAACGACTTTGATACCTTTCGACTGTGCATATGCTTTCATGATGTCGATCTGTTTTTGCGAGTTGACTTCGCTCGAGCAGTATACGGTACCGATCGTTTTCGTATTCGGTACGAGTTTCAGCATAAGGTCTATCTGTTCTTTGATCGGGTTCATATCGGTCGTGCCCGTTACGTTCGTATTCGGTTTTGCGTTCGATTCGATCAGTTTTGCCTCTTCGTAATCGGTAACAGCCGTTGCTACGATCGGGATATCTTTCGTCACGTTAGCTACCGACTGCGCCGCAGGTGTTGCGATCGCGCAGATGAGGTCTACCTTATTGTTGACGAATCTCTGCGAGATGTTAGCAAGGTTCGACTGGTCTGCTTGCGCATTCTGCTGATCGAACTTCACATTGTCTTTGAAGCCCTTCGATGCCAAGCCATCGACGAAACCTTTGTTCGCCGCGTCGAGTGCGGCGTGTTCTACAAGCTGTACGACGCCGATATTATACGCCGCTTTGCTGTCTTGTGCTTTGTCGCCGCCGCAACCTGCTACAAGCCCCATCGATACGACAAGCGTTGCCGCCGCGAGTGCTTTCTTCCACTTTTTCCAATTCATCATAACTACATTCCTACCCTTCTACCGATGATAATACTTTACAAAGTAACATTTTTATTTATTCGACATAACCATTCGTCCTCCTGCCGACAACATAAAAAAAGAATCTGCCGCTCGAGCAGATCCTTTTATGATTCGTTATGCAGACTGTTCGTCTTCTTGTTTCACACCGCAATACTTGCAGTATACACTGTCTTCATCGATCACGCGGTGACAATCGCGGCATTCGATCTTACCGTTCGCCAAACGACGGCTGTCTTTCTCTTCCTTCGCTCTCAAGGCCGCCAGCTCTTTCTGACGGAGCTGGACAGGTGCGGGACCGAACCGATTCTCCTCGTTCGAGCCCGTACGCATGATCAAGTAGAAGAACGGCAGGAACGATATGCCCGGGATAAGCGTCAACAGAATGAGAAACGTCGTTGCGCCCCAGCCGAGGTCTACGTCATGCGAACGGCGTACCGTAAGCGATATCTCATACGCAAGTGCCAGCGTACTGAATAC
>JAFPBC010000154.1 GCA_017390595.1 Selenomonadales bacterium
ACACCCGGCCAGTTGCCGACCTTCTGACGCGCGCCTGTCAGACGATTGAATATTGTTGTTTTACCTACATTCGGATTGCCCGCAAGAGCGACCGATAATATATCTGTCATATTGTATCCCCCTGAATTACTTGAGCGTTACTTCGATCAATTCTGCATCTTCTTTCCGCAGACAAAGTGTATAATCGCGAACACGGATCGCGATCGGCCCGCCAAGCGGCGCCTTCTTTACGACTTCTACCGTCGTTCCGCGCGTCAATCCCATACTGAGCAGACGATTTTTGAGTGCGGAATCTTTCAAACTATGTATGCGAGCCGAAAAGCCCGCTTTTACATCACTTAAAGCGACCATCTGTGTATCCCTCAATTCTGCCGTTTATTCGGCTATCGCGTTCTATTGATAACGCTTATCATTTACATTGTGTATTATACCGACTTTGAGATTCATTGTCAACAGGATCGATTCTCATTTTTCCTCTTTTTTCATATTTCGACAAAAAAAGAGCATCTCCGACGAGCATCGTACACATATCTTGTGTATCTTGTTCTTTGCCGCAATAAAAAAAGAGCAGGTCAGCCGTTTGCTGCCTGCTCGTTTTTCTTATGTTCAGCCGAGGATCGCGCTTGCGCCTTGGAGCGTCTGTTTTGCTTCTTCGACCAGTCTGTCCATGATCGTCTGCATCGGTTCGATCGCTGTGATGGGAAGGAGCGACTGACCTGCCTGGATCATGCCGTTTTCCATATCGCCGTCGACTGCGGCAAGTTTGTTCGTGCCTGTTGCCATTTTGATAAGCTCTTCTTTCGGGGTCTGACCTGCACATTCAAGTTCAACGTATTTGAGCGAGAACGGATTTTTGAGACCGCGTACGCCGTGGCCCATCGTCTGACCTGTTACGATGGAGTCGGTGTCGGTCGCTTCGATGAGTTTTTGTTTGAAGGCAGGATGAACACCGCATTCTTCCGCAACGAGGAAACGTGTACCGATCTGTACGCCTGCCGCGCCCATGAGGAGAGCTGCCGCCACGCCGCGGCCGTCCGCGATACCGCCCGCGATGATAACAGGGATATTAACGGAAGGAATGACCTGCGTCATCTGTGCCATCGTCGTGATGGTGCCGATGTGACCGCCCGCTTCCATGCCTTCTACGATAAGCGCGTCCGCGCCTGCCGCTTCGACACGTTTTGCCAATTTTACGTTCGGTACGACAGGAATGGTCACGATGCCTGCTTCTTTGAATTTTGCGAGGAACGGCACGGGATTGCCTGCGCCGAGCGTGACAAAGGCAGGTTTTTCTTCGCAGATGACATCAACGATCTCGTCTTTGTTCTGCGCCATAAGCTGTACGTTCACACCAAACGGGCCGTCCGTGAGAGATTTTGCTTTGCGGATCTCGTCGCGGATATAGTCAGCCGTACGACCGCCCGCCGCGATGATGCCCGCGCCGCCCGCGTTCGTCACAGCCGCCGCGAGGACCGCATCGGAGATCCATGCCATCGCGCCTTGAATGATCGGGTATTTTATCGGAAGAATGTCTGTCAATCTTGTTTTCATATCTGATATCCCCTTTCGGAATTAATGTTACTTTATAAGTATTCTTTCTTTCTTTTGATTTTCCTTCTGCGCGCAAAAGAATTTCGCGTCGTCTTTTCTAAGTTTTCTCAAAAACCGTCCTTTACATTCCCGCGGATTCAAGATATAATTAGTCATTATGTCTATCCGAGCGATTCGGATAACACTACCAGCAAGTATAAAGGAGCCTTTCGCAAAATGAGAATGAATACGAAACACATGGTCTGCGATTTCTATGATTGCACATTTGATTTGCTCAATGACCCCGACTTCTTGCGCCGCAGTCTGCAAGCCGCATTGAGAGAGGGCGACCTCAACCAACTTGATAATTTGGAACATCGCATGAATCCGAGCGGTTTGATCTTTGTCGTGATCGCGGAAGGTACGCACCTTACGCTCCATACATATCCCGAGCTCGGTTACGCGGCGGCTGACATCTTCACGACGGACAGCCATTGCGCTCCCGATAAAATTATGAACGCGCTCAAAAAATCGCTTCGCTCCGACAAGATGAAAGCGACGAATATCAAACGCGGTGACTTCGGTTCCATCGCCGATATGAAGCCGAAAACGAAAACGTCGATGACTCCGCTCGGCCGTGTAAAAAACCTCGGCACGAAAGTGAAGTCGATGATCAAGAAGAAAAAGAAAAAACGCAAATAAGAAGCTTAAAAGCCCTGCTCAAAAGAGCAGGGCTTTTTGTTATGCTGTTTTACGCTTCGTAACCGTTTACGAGGACTTCGGCTTCTCCGCTGTGCGGATGGACGATAAGACCGTGTACGGCAACGTCTTTCGGGATGAGCGGATTGGCTTTTATCTTATGGACGGCATCGAGGACGTTTTCGACAGGATGCTCGAAGCCGTCTGTCCAATGTTCGAGCTCTGTTTTTATCATAGCGATGGCATCGGGCGAGATGCCGCGTGCAGTCATGTTTTCGATGAGGCTCTGCGATGTCGAGTGCATCATACCGCAGTCTTCGTGACCGATGACGAAGATCTCTTTGACACCGAGTTCGAAGATGCAGACTAAGAGGCTGCGTATCGTTTCGGAGAATACGCCTGTGATGGAGTTGCCTGCCGTTTTTATCATTTTGGCTTCGCCGCGTGCGATACCGAGCGCAGGTTCGAGAAAATCGACAAGGCGCGTGTCCATGCACGTGATGATGGCGATCTGGCGTTTGGGATATTTGCACACTTGTTTCGTCGGGCAAGCGTATTCGGTCGGTAAGTGTTTCATAAATTCGTGATTCGCCGCAAGCATTTGGTCGAGTACTGTCATGATATTATCTCCTCATAAGAAAAGGCAGTCCTTGCGAACTGCCTTTCGATATTGTTATTCTTTCGGTTTCATCTGCGGGAAGAAGAGTACGTCGCGGATCGACGAGCTGTCTGTGAGGAACATGACGAGACGGTCGATACCGATACCGAGACCACCCGTCGGCGGGAGGCCGTATTCGAGTGCCGTTACGTAGTCGCTGTCCATGAGATGTGCTTCGTCATCGCCTGCTTCACGCTGTTTTACCTGATCGAGGAAACGACCTTTCTGATCGACAGGGTCGTTAAGCTCGGAGAAGCCGTTCGCAAGCTCGCGGCCGTATACGAACGCTTCGAAACGTTCTGTGATCATCGGGTTTTCCGGGCTGCGTTTTGCGAGCGGGGAAATTTCGACAGGGTGACCTGTGATGAATGTCGGCTGGATGAGCGTTTCTTCTACTTTTTCTTCGAATGCACGGTTGAGGATACCGCCGATGCCGTCGCCCGGCTGGAATTCTACGTGGATGCTTTTTGCTGCTTCACGTGCCTGTTCTACCGTTTCGAAGGCGAGGAAATCGATGCCCGTCGCTTCTTTGACAGCGTCGTTCATGGAGATGCGTTTCCACGGTGCTTTGAGTTCGATCTCGGTACCTTCGTACGTGATCTTCGTCGTGCCGAGAACGCGCTCCGCGATGCCTGCTACGAGGTATTCGGTAAGTTCCATTACCGTTTCGTAGTTGCCGTATGCCTGATAGAGCTCCATGAGCGTGAATTCAGGGTTGTGACGGATGTCGATACCTTCGTTGCGGAATACTTTTGCAAGTTCGTAGATCTTTTCGAAACCACCGACGATGAGACGTTTGAGGTAGAGTTCCGGTGCGATACGCATATAGAGGTCGATGTTGAGCGCGTTGTGGTGCGTGATGAACGGTCTTGCCGCCGCACCGCCCGGGATGGAGTGCATCATCGGGGTCTCAACTTCGAGGAATCCGCGATCGTCGAGGAGCGAGCGCATCGTATGAAGGATCTGGCTGCGCAGACGGAACGTTTTCTGTACGTCGGGGTTGACGATGAGGTCGACGTAACGCTGACGGTAACGTGTGTCAACGTCTTTGAGACCGTGCCATTTTTCCGGAAGCGGACGGAGCGATTTCGAGAGAAGCTCGAATGCCGTTACTTTGACGCTGATCTCGCCGCGATGTGTGCGGAATACGATGCCTGTGATACCGATGATATCGCCGATATCGAGCATACGGAAATGTTCGTACATTTCTTCGCCGAGCACGTCTTGACGGAAGTATACCTGAATCTTGCCTTCCGCGTCCATGACATGGCCGAAGCTGGCTTTACCATGACCGCGAACTGCCATCAAGCGGCCTGCGATGCGGACTTCTTTTTCTTCGTCTTCTTTGAAGTCGCGAATGATCTCTGCTGTGTGGTGTGTAAAGTCGAATCGTTTGCCGAACGGTTCACGACCTTGTGCGCGGATCGCATCGAGTTTATCAAAGCGAACTTTGATCAACTCATTCATATCTTGCTGAGTCTGTTCAACATTCTGTTCGTTTTTCATCTTTCTTCCTCCACTCTTGCTGTGATTATTGCTGTTTGATTTCCAATACTTCGTATTTGAGCGTGCCTGCCGGTACGATAACGTCTACGATGTCGCCTACGCGATGACCGAGGACTGCTTTGCCTACCGGGGATTCGTCGGAGATGCGGCCTTCCATCGGGTCTGCTTCTGCCGAGCCTACGATCGCATATTCGAGGTCTTCGTCGAATTCGATGTCTTTGAGGACGACGGTGCAGCCGATCACGACTTTGTCCGTGCCCTGACCTTCTTCGATGATCTTCGCGTTGCGAAGCATGTTTTCGATCGTCATGATCTCGCCTTCGATGAATGCCTGTTCATTTTTGGCATCTTCATATTCCGAGTTTTCGCTGATATCGCCAAACGAGATCGCTTGTTTTATACGTTCGGACACTTCCGTTCTGCGAACGGTCTTCAAGTGCTCCAGTTTTTCTTC
>JAFPBC010000155.1 GCA_017390595.1 Selenomonadales bacterium
GAGCCATCCACGGTTTATCGGTGATAACGCCGTCAACGCCCATTTTGATGAGTGCGTCGAGTTCAACAGGATCGTTGACTGTCCACGGAACGATCTTCATGCCGAGAGCGTGTGCTTCCTGTACGTTTTCAAGAGAGATCTCAGGACCGTACGGGGAAACGATGTCTGCACCGATCGATTTTGCTGCTTGATACGGATTGCCTTTGAAATCATCGATATCGATGCCGCCGAGCCACGGAGAAGCGCCTTCTTCATACGGACGGAGACATTCGGAAGTTCTGCCCCAAGACGGCTGCTGACACCAGAGTGCTACGAGCGTGATGTTCGGATTGATTTTTTTCATTTCGATGAGCGTTGTCCAGTCGAACGACTGCAACGTGAAACGATCTTCCATGTTGTATTTTTTAACGAGACGGTTTACTTCCGTAACGAATTTGATCGGGTCTGCATCATTTGCATGGTATGCAGGTTCTTCCGGATCCGGGTTCGTTTTCGTTTCAGCATTGATGATGACTTTTTTGTCGCCGTATTCGTTTACAAGCTGGAACAACTGTTCGAGAGTCGGGATCTTAGCATCGTCAAACGTTACCTGCGTCTGACCATGACCTTGATAGTAACCGCTGGACGGGTTGATGTCGCCGACTGTGAATTTCTGAAGTTCTTTATAAGTCATTGTGCGGATATCATATTTACCTGCTTCGACATAGTTACCGTTTTTGTCTTTTGTGATATCGTGGTTGAGGATCGGGTTATGACTCATTACGATCACGCCGTCTTTCGTCATCTGCATATCGCATTCGATCGAAGTTGCACCCATTTCCATTGCATATGCGTAGGAGTAGAGTGTGTTTTCCGGACGAGCGTCACGACCACCGCGATGCGGCTGGAAATCGAACGTGTCAGTAACGACTTTTGCTTCGACCGACGGTACATCGTAGGTTTGTACACCTGTCGAAATGAAGGCTGCTGCAACACCGAGCATAACGAAGCGTTTCAACAAAGATTTTTTCATAATGTGATCACCTCATTAAATTAAATAATAAAAGATATTGGTTTGTAATAACACTGAGAAATTTTACTCTGATTTTACGAGAAAAATTCTTCGGTTAGATTAGGAAAAAATCCTAATCTTTACATTGGTAATTTTAGTCTAAATCATACCGCGCGTCAAGGATATTTTCTTGAAGAATGCAAAAAGTGTTTGTCGTAGATATTGTTTATTGATTGGAAGCATAAGTGCAGTTTGTTATAAAAATAGAAATGGATCAGAGGGATAAACATGGTGCAAAAAGAGCCTGCCGTTTAGCAAGCTCTTTGGTCGGTCATATCATTTATGATAATAGGTTGTTTTTGAGTGTGTGATATGCACGTGTGAAGTAGACGGAGTTTTGCGATTCTGCGTGACCTGCACCGTAAGGGTGTGCGGTGACAGCAATGATCGGCGGAGATTGGATACGCTTGGCGACAGCCATGCCTGTGAACTGTTTCCACCAACGCTCAAGGTCATAGACGAAGTCGTGTGCA
>JAFPBC010000156.1 GCA_017390595.1 Selenomonadales bacterium
CTCAAAGCGACCTTCCTTGATGAAAACGGCAAAGAAAAACCGATGGTAATGGGTTGCTACGGTGTCGGCGTCAGCCGTACGATGGCAGCTGCTATCGAACAGAACCACGACGAAAACGGTATCATCTGGGCGGCATCCATCGCTCCGTACCATGCTGTTATCGTACCGATCAATGCAAAAGACGAAGCACAGATGGCACTTGCCGAAGAACTCTACGAAGCACTCGGTGCGGCAAAAGTAGAATGCGTCCTCGATGATCGTAAAGAACGTGCAGGCGTCAAATTCAAAGACGCAGACCTCATCGGTTATCCGCTCAAGATCACAGTTGGTCCGAAAGCTATCCAGGAAAACCAGATCGAAGTCAAAGTCAGAAAAACGGGTGAAACGTACTACTTCACAAAAGAAACATATCTCGAAGAAGTACAAGCACTCCTCAAAACGCTGTAAGATAAAAAGACTGCAACTATGTTGCAGTCTTTTTTGTATATTGCGAGAAAAAATTATTTTGCGGGAAGGAAATTTTGATTTTATAACGTATTATAGTAATTGAGAGAGGGATGAAATAATATGATTATAGTACGTGGTAAATATAACGAAGCAAAGATATATACAGACAGTATAGAACCGACTGCCGAAAGTCAGATAAAGACGTTGTGCGACCAAGCGTATATGGCAGGCAGCCGCGTGCGTATCATGCCCGACGTGCACGCAGGCAAAGGCTGTACCATCGGCACGACGCTGACGATCGGAGACTATGTCGTAGCGAATCTCGTCGGTGTCGATATCGGCTGCGGTATGCTGACTGTTCAGCTTACAGAGAAGCGACTTGACTTACCGAAGCTCGACAGCTTTATTCGGGAGAACATTCCCGCAGGTCGAATGGTGCGTGAACGGCCGCACAGAAGTCACGGCAGGATCAAGGTAGAAGAGCTTTATTGTTATCACAAGGTAGATACGCGCCGTGCAAGAGAAAGCCTCGGTACGCTCGGCGGAGGCAATCACTTTATCGAGGTAGACCGTGATGACGAAGGTGTGCTGTATCTTGTCATTCACTCAGGCAGTCGCAATCTCGGTCTGCAGGTAGCAGAACATTATCAAAAAAGAGCGTATGATGCCATCGGCGGGAAAGCGCAAAAAGAGATACCGTACGAGCTTGCACCGCTTACGGGACAAGACAAAGAGGAATATCTTGCCGATATGGCATTGATGCAGCGGTATGCCGAGCTTAATCGGCAGATCATCAAAGAAGTTATCTTAGATGGGATGAAGCTTCACGAAGAAGATTCATTTACGACGATACACAACTACATCGATACCGAAGAAATGATCCTACGCAAGGGGGCTGTCTCGGCAAAACGCGGAGAACGACTGCTCATCCCGTTCAATATGCGTGACGGAAGTCTGATCTGCACAGGACTCGGTAACGAAGAATGGAACTGTTCGGCACCGCACGGCGCGGGAAGACGATTCAGCCGCCGAACCGCGGAAAACAGCTTCACGCTGGCTGAGTTTAAAAAAGAGATGGGCGATATCTTCACGACATCCGTTTCAAAAGGCACGCTCGATGAATGTCCGATGGCGTACAAGTCGATGGACGATATCCTGCCGTATATCAACGATACCGTCCGCATCGAAAAACGAATACGACCCATTTATAATTTCAAGGCGAGCGAGAAGTTTGGGCGAAGATAAGTAAGAGAGTATGTTTTTCTATATAAAGAGAAATAGGGAAAAACAAAAAGGGTATGCACAAATGTGCATACCCTTTGTTTTGCGATATTCATTCGAAAGCGAATTGCTTCCAAGTGAGTATTATTCGCCGATAGCGTTGTTTAATGCTTCCATCAAACGATCGATATCGATGCCGTGTGCGCCTGCGCCCTGTTCAATATTTTCGAAACGAGCAGCTGCACAGCCGAGGCAACCCATGCCGAAGCTTACGAAAACTTCAACCGTCTGCGGGTAACGCTGAACAACTTCCATGATGCCCATGTCTTTTGTCAATTTCATGTTGCAGTACCTCCTTGTATAAGCTATTCTTTATTATACCACAGATCGTGCTGATTTTTCATCTGAAAATATAATGTATTTTGTTTGTATGGCAACTTTTTTTATGATAAGATGATGTACAGCAGACCATATGTTATGTATATGCGATAGGACTTTAGTCACAAAAACATAAATAAAAAAGAGAAAAGCTGATTTTTTTACATTTCAAAGAAGGATTTTTATTTTTTTCACTAGAAAACGTAAAAATATTGAAGCAGCAGAAGTCTGCTAAAAAAGAGTTTGAGGTGGCTTTCTGCATGGAGTTTCATCATATTAGTGTATTGCGTGACGAGTCGGTCCGCGGATTGGTGACGAAAGCGGACGGAATATATGTCGATTGTACGTTGGGTGGCAGTGGTCATGCACGTGCGGTCATTGCGCAATTGAATGAGAATGCACGTTTTATCGGGATAGACCAAGATGAGGCGGCGATCCGCACGGCGAAAGAGCGTTTGGCCGATGCGCCGTGTCATGTTGATATCGTACACAGCAATTTTTATCGATTGCCTGCGATCTTGGCTGAGCTCGGTATTGATAAAGTGGATGGATTTTTGTTTGACTTGGGGGTATCTTCGCATCAGCTTGATATTGCCGAGCGCGGTTTCTCTTATATGCAGGACGCGCCGCTCGATATGCGTATGAATCCCGAGCAGAAGTTTTCGGCGTATGATGTGGTCAACACGTATTCCGAGAGCGAGCTTCATGATATCATTTCGTCGTACGGTGAAGAACGCTGGTCGAAACGTATCGCGCAGTTTATCGTAAAAGAGCGTCAGACGAAGCCGATCGAGACGACGTTCGAGCTTGTCAGCGTTATCAAAAAGGCTGTGCCCGCAGGCGCACGCAAGGACGGTCCGCATCCTGCCAAGCGGACGTTCCAGGCGATCCGTATCGAGGTCAACAATGAGCTTGGTATCTTGGAAGATACGTTCCGCTCCGCAGTAGAGCACTTGAATACGGGCGGTCGTATCTGCGTTATCACGTTCCATTCGCTGGAAGACCGTATCACGAAGAAGACGTTCCAACAGTTGGCGAAAAATTGTATCTGTCCGCCATCGCTTCCGATCTGCACGTGTTCGCATCGTGCGCAGATACGGACGGTAGGTAAGGCGATCGCGCCGTCGGCAGAGGAACTCGAATATAATCCGCGCGCACGCAGTGCGAAGTTGAGGATCGCGGAGAAGTTATGATCTTGGGGAGAGAATATTGAGGAAGGAGGTCGCATAGCTTTGTTAGTAAAAGAACGAGTCGTAATTGAAGAGCCATATGAAGAGTATGCGCCTAAGAAGCAGTCTGCACCTCCGCGCACGAAGAATGTGCGTAAGACGAAGCCGAATCGTCGTTTGCTCGGTTATTTTGCAGCGATATTTATGTTGCTGGTCTTGGCAAGTACGGCGACGAGCTGTATGAGTGCTTGGAGCTTCGATGCGACGAAATCGCTCAGAACGGATAAAGAGACGTTGGCGAAGCTCGTGAAGGAGAATGAACATCTTCAGTTGGATCTGGCTCGGTTAAAATCACCGGAACGCATTCAAGCGATCGCAAAAGATGAGTTGAAGATGTCTGTGCCGAAGGTGGATTATCGTCCGACGACGAGAACGGTAGCGGCGCCGACACCGCAGGTACAGGTGCCGAAACAGACTGCGACGAACAACATTGTCGTCAAAATGGAGAACTTTATTAAGAATATCATTTCATAAGAAACAAGGTACGCGGATCCGGACATTGGAGGGATGCGATTGGCATCGACTGCTCATGTTGTTATTCGGAAACGAGTCGCCTTGTTTTTTATTTTGTTTATGCTGTGTTTGGCGGGACTTGGGCTGAGGCTCATGTATCTGCAGGGGTATCAAAACGAGTGGCTGACGGAGCGGGCACAGGATCAACGTATCCGTTTGATACCTGTGGAGGCGAAACGCGGTACGATCTACGACAGGAACGGTAAGGTTTTGGCAGAGAGCGTGAGCGCGCTTTCGGTCTACGCGATCCCTGCGGAAGTGGAGAATGTAAGAGAGACGGCAGCCGCATTGGCGGCTGTTTTGAATTTGGACGTGGAGAAGATCGAGAAGAAGCTTGCGCGCAGGCAGTCGTTCGTATGGCTTGCGCGGCGCGTTGATCCTAAGATAGCTGACGCGGTGCGTGCGCTTCGTTTGTCGGGGGTCGATGTGTCGGAGGAGAGTCGGCGTACGTATCCGAACGAAGAGGCGGGCGCACATATTCTCGGTTTTGTCGGTGCGGATAATCAAGGCCTTGATGGGATCGAGCTGATGATGGATAAGTATCTCTTCGGAACGGGCGGCGGTGTCGTGGCGGAGTATGATGCGAGCGGTAAGGAGATACCGTATGCACCGTACCGTTATGAGAAGCCGACTGAGGGGCAGGATGTGTATTTGACGCTCGACTTGGTCTTGCAGCAGCTTGCCGAGCGAGAGCTTGCACGTGTGGTGGAGGAGACGGGCGCGAAGGGCGGGTCTATCCTTTTGATGGATCCGCGATCGGGAGAGGTCTTGGCGATGGCGAATCGTCCGACGTACGATCCGAATCAGTTCGGTGAATATCCCGCTTCTTCCTGGCGCAATATCGGTGTGACGAATGCGTATGAACCTGGTTCTACGTTCAAGGTGCTGACGACGGCCGCCGCGCTGAATGAAGGTGTCGTGACGGTCGATGATCGGTTTTTTGACGGTGGCGATATCGAGGTGCAGGGAAGAAGGATACACTGCTGGAAGCATGGTGGGCATGGGAGCGTGTCGTTTCGCGAAGTCGTGGAAGGTTCGTGCAATGTCGGATTCGTCGGTGTGGGTCTTCGGCTTGGGGCGGAGCGGTTTTATTCGTATCTGAAGTCATTCGGTCTGGGGAGCGCAACGGGGATATCGCTCCCGGGGGAAGCCGGCGGTATCATGATACCCGAGGCGAAGGCGGTGCCGCTCAACCTAGCGACGATGGCGATGGGGCAGAGCATTGCCGTAACGCCGATACAACTGCTTGCGGCTGTGTCGGCGGCGATAAACGGCGGTGTATGGCATGAGCCGCGTATCGTCAGAGAGGTTCGCGATGCAAGCGGTGCTGTGGTGGAGTCGTTCGCTTTGGACGAAGGTCGTCGCGTTATCCGTGAGGAGGTATCGGCAGTCGTCAGAGAGCTTCTCGCGGGCGTCGTGGCAAACGGTACGGGCAAGAACGGTGCGCTTGAGGGCTATCGTGTCGGCGGTAAGACGGGGACAGCGCAGAAGGTGGGTGCGGGCGGATATATGCAAGGCAAGTACATCGCTTCGTTCGTCGGTTTTTTGCCTGCCGATGCGCCCGAGCTTGCGATGCTCGTCGTGATAGACGAACCGAGCGGTATGTACTACGGCGGTCAGGTAGCCGCGCCTGTTTTTCCTGCGTTGATGAAAGATGCCGTTGATTACTGTAAGATCGCGCGAACAGAAATAAGTGAGACTGACGAAGAGGCAGAGCTTATCGAGGTGCCCGATGTGGTTGGCCGCGAGATGGATGACGGTGTGCGTTTGCTGAGAGAGTGCGCGCTTATGCCCGAGTGTATCGGGGAGGGCGCTGTCGTGACACAAGTACCGCCGACGGGAAGTCGCGTGATGAAAGGGACGAAGGTGCTGCTCTATCTTGGGTCATCGCGGAAAGATGAGTAAAATGGGAAGAATATCATGCGAATATGAAAAGAATAATAGACTTTTGTCAGGATATCATATAAAATTATAAAGATGTGGAAATACTGGTTTTAGAAATTGGGAGGCATCAAAATAATGGCTAAATTATTATCTCAACTTCTTGCATCGATCGATACGGAAGCCGTCATCGGCAGAACCGATATCGAGATACAAGATGTTTCATATGATTCCAGAACAGTAGCGGCAGGTACGCTCTTTATCTGTCTGGACGGTGCTCGTGTCGATGGTCATACGTTTGCACAGAAGGCTGTGGAAGCAGGTGCTGTCGCGATCGTTGCACAAAAAGATATCGAGGTGGCGGAAGGCATTACGGTCATTCGTGTAGCGGATACGCGCGCGGCGATGCAATCTATCGTACCGAGCTTCTTTGATTATCCGTCGCGTAAACTCCGAATGATCGGTGTGACGGGTACGAACGGCAAAACGACTTCTACATACGTATTGCGTTCTATCCTTCAAAAAGCAGGCTACCGTGTCGGTGTTATCGGTACGATACAGATCATGATCGAAGATGAGATCGTCCCGATCAACAATACGACGCCCGATGTTATCGACTTGCAGAAGATATTGGTTCGTATGGTCGAAGCGAATATCGACTATGTCATCATGGAAGTATCGTCGCATGCTCTCGTACTCAACCGCGTGGCAGGCTGTGACTTCAACGTGGCGATGTTCACGAATCTGACGCA
>JAFPBC010000157.1 GCA_017390595.1 Selenomonadales bacterium
CGTCCATCAAAAGAACTTTCGGCTGTACCGCCAAGGCTCTGGCAATACACAATCGTTGTTGCTGACCGCCTGACAATCCCAGCGCATTCTTTTTGAGTCTGTCCTTGACCTCATCCCAGATCGCCGCATCACGCAAAGCACGCTCTACGATCTCGTCCAATTCTACCCGATTGGAAATACCATGCGTTCGAGGTCCATACGCAACATTATCATAGATGCTCATAGGAAACGGATTCGGCTTTTGGAACACCATACCGATATCTTTACGAAGTTGATTCACATCGATCTCTTTAGCAAAAATATCAACACCCGCATAACGAATATCACCACTGATCTTAACGCTTGGAATTAGATCATTCATACGATTGAGCGTTTTTAAAAACGTAGACTTTCCGCAACCCGAAGGCCCGATAAAAGCAGTAATATTCTTTTCCGGGATCTCAATATTGATATTATCCAATGCTTGATGTTCGCCATACCAAAGACACATATTTTTTACTGTAATAATATTACTCATACTCTTCTCCTTTTCGTATAATGACTCTGCACAAACGTCGCCGCAAAGTTGATCAACACAGTCAAAATCATCAGGATCGCAGCAATGGCAAACGCCACGCCGAATTCACCTTGCTCTTTCGCATAAACATAAAGAGCAACTGTCAAAGTAGCTCCCGGTGATGCCAAGCCGTTTATCAGCCCGTTCAGTGCATGTGCAAATCCCGCCGTAAAAAGCAACGCCGCAGATTCACCCAGAATACGTCCTACCGATAAAATACAACCTGTAACGATACCATCTACACACCCGGGAAGAACTACCGTGCGGATCACACGCCACTTGCCTGCCCCCAAACCGAATGCACCTTCACGATAGGACTGAGGAACAGTCTTCAGACTCTCTTGTGTCGTACGCATAATAGTCGGAAGGTTCATAATGACCAAGGTTAATGCCCCCGCCATCAGACAAGTGCCCATACTGTTGGAAAACAAGAGCATCCCGACCAGACCATATATGATAGAGGGGATACCGGATAATGTTTCTGCCGCATATTCGATCATACCGACGATCTTCCGATCAGAAGCATATTCAGTCAGATAAATAGCCGCACCTACGCCAAGAGGCAATACGATAAGCATCGTTGCCAATACAATATATATCGTGTTTACAATATCAGGCAGAATGCCAATGCGTTCCGTCAGATAACTTGGCTTGCCGGACAATAGTTCCCAAGTAATATTCGGAACTCCTTCCAGTAAAACATATACCAGAAGAAATACGACCAACACTGCTGTCAATATAGCAGAGGCTATCATCAAAGTTCTCATTAGAAGCTCAAAGCCTTTTCTCTTTTTCGATAATGATTGATTTAACATGATCTACTCCTTTTCTCTCTTGAGCAAAAAGTTCAAAGCAGCATTGATCAACATGATAAAAAAGAACAATACCAACGCGATCGAAAACAACGCTTGCTGCTGCAGTCCGCTCGAATAAGCCATTTCACTAGCTACAGCAGTCGTTAAGAAACGCACACTCTGAAACAGCGAGTCAGGCATATTGGGTACATTCCCTGCAACCATCATGACTGCCATAGCCTCCCCGATAGCTCTTCCTACTCCGAGCACGACAGCCGCCGCAATACCGCTTTTAGCGGCAGGTACAGATACCTTGAAATACGTTTCGATCGGTGTTGCCCCCAACGCAAAAGAAGCATCTTCATATTCTTTCGGAACAGCATCAAGCGCAGTAACAGACATTTTTATGATAGACGGCAGTATCATGATCGCCAGAACAACGATCGCCGCCAATAAGCTTGCACCATCAGGCACATCGAACACCTTGCGGATCCCCGGTACCAGTACCAACATCCCTACCAAACCATAGACGACGGAAGGGATCCCCGCAAGCATACTGACAGCAGACTGCATCACAGATTTTACCCTGGGAGATGCCAGCTTAGACAGATACACAGCCGTCATAAACCCGATCGGAACACCGATCACGATAGCACCGAGAGTCCCATAGATACTGGTCAAAATAAACGGTAATATTCCATATCTGGCTTCGGCGGCAGTAGATGCCCACTCTTCACCGAACAAAAAATCGAACAGACCGATCTCACGAATCGCAGGTATGCCCGAAATGACTAAATATACCGTAATTACCAGTACACAACCTACCGCAATCAGCCCCAAGAGCAAAAAGATGCCATGTATGATATGCTCTATCGTTTGATGTCTACTCTTTTTATCCCAACTATTAAGGCTCTGCAATGGATCAATTTTTCTCATTGTACGATTTTTATTTGTATTTTCTTTAATTGGCATATTCTAATCCCTCATAGCAGATACGACGGCCAACAGTGAGACCGTCGTATCTGTTTATTTTTTAATTGGCAGGAACGACACCTGCTGCAGAGATGATCCCATGCGCTGCAGATGAGGTAATGTAATCAAAGAACTTTTGCGCACCTTCAGTAAGTTTCACATCACCTTTGGTCACCAGCACGAACGGTCTTTGTACCACATAACTGCCATCCTTGATATTCGCTTCGTTAGCAGCGATGCCATTGATCGTCAACGCTTTTACGCTATCTTTTACAGAAGCAACAGACGCATAACCGATCGCATTCGGATTCTGTGCAACAGTAGTGATAACATCCCCTGTCGATGTCAGCTCTTGACGATACTTACAACCGTCTTTTGTGTTCGTGATAGACTCAAATCCATCACGAGTACCGGAGCCTGCCTCACGTCCTATAAGAACGATCTCTGCATTACTGCCGCCAAGTTGAGACCAGTTTGTTATCTCGCCGCGATAAATTTGGGCAACCTTTTCCAGTCCCAGATCAGAAACGGGATTATTGGGATTGACGATCACCGCAATACCATCATAAGCAAGAACAGTTGCCTTCAGTCCGCGATCTTGTTCCGATTTCTTCAACTCACGCGAAGAAAGTCCGATATCGCAGCGACCTTCTTGAACAGCCTTGATACCCGAACCCGAACCCGTTGGATTGTAAGTAAAACGAATACCCGTCTCATTCTGGAACGACTCACCCAATGCCCCGATCACCTTTTCCATAGAAGTAGAACCATCGGTAGAAACCGAACCGACCGTTTTTCCACCGCCTCCGCAACCTGCCAATGCAAACATCGCCATAACAGCAAGCATTACCATAGCAATCATCTTTTTCATCATTCTTTCCCCTTTCAACAATCTCTTTATTTTGCAACTCCTTGTTACAAGTATCATTTTAGATTTCCCATGTGAAATCAAAAATACAAGTAATGTGAAACTTAAGTCAAATCAACTATCTCAACAAATAAAAAAGAAACGGTATGACTTTGGTCATACCGTTTCTTTTTTATTTGCATCATACTGCCACATCAAGCAGCATACTTCTTTATTGCTCTTTCAGATGTGTCCAACCATCTTTTTGTTCGATCTTACCGCTCTTCATCAAGCGACCGAGCGCACGTTTAAATGCACTTTTGCTGAGCTGGAACTTCGCTTTGATAACATCAGCCGATGTATCATCGCTGTACGGCATCTTACCGCCGCGTTCCGTAAGCATCGCAAGGATCGTCTCGGCATCCGTATCCATCGCAAGCTCTTTCTGCTGACGCATCGACACATTGATACGACCGTCTTCACGAACGAACGTTACGCGAACTTCGATCTCCTCGCCGACTTTCGGGCGATATGTCATCTCATCAAAATGAAGGAAAGCAATATAACGCTCCTTCGTAAAGAGAAACGCACCGTTATCGCCGTAGTTATAGAGCGAGCCTGTAACCTTTGTACCACGTTCAACCCCTTCTGCCGAACGCGACGCACGACGAAGCGCATCTTCGACCTCCATCGTCACGGCCAATCTGCCCGACTTGTCCGAATACAAGAGTACCCAGACGAGGTCGCCTTCTTTGACGCGACCACGCATCCCTGCGAACGGCATAAAAATACCACGCTCTGCACCGACATCGACGAACGCGCCGTCACGCGATGTATTGATAACACGTACACGCGCAACTTGACCTTCGCGCATCTTCGGTACACGCATACTTGCCGTCAAACGACCTTTCGGGTCACGATAAAGGAACACCTTCACCTCATCACCGATCGCAACAGGGCTCGTCTGCTGTTGTTTGTGGAGCAAAATATCATCAGAAGTATTGCCCGTTCCCGCATCGAGGAACGTACCGATCTCGCTCTCACGAACAGCCTTCAATACTCTTACCGTACTCGGCTGCAACTTCTCCGAAATCATTTTTTCCATATAAGACTTGCCTCTTCTTCATAAACTTCCTGCGGTGCATCGCCCCACAAACGTTCCAAATGATAGAACTCGCGCTCTTCCGTCAAGAAGATGTGTGCAACACACGTACCGTAATCGAGAAGCACCCAACGGCCTTCGCGATAACCTTCACGATGGATAGCCTGATGGCCTGCTTCCTGCAATTTTTCTTCAATATTATCGGCAATAGCCTTTACCTGCGGTACAGACGTACCACTGCAAATAATAAAGTAATCTGCTACAAGCGACACATTCTGCATATCGATGAATACGATATCCTGTGCTTTTTTGTCGGATGCAGCTTCTGCGATCATTTGTTTCAAGCTTTTTTCAGTCGTCATTATGACACTCCTTTAACCTTCTGTTTTATTTGTCGTCGTTTCAGACTCTTTTTTATCTTCTTTTTTTGCTTCTTCCTGCGTCGGAGCAGGTGTCGGCTCAGGTGCCTTCTCTTCCTGTGGTGGCGGTTCTATTTTGAAGATACGATGGAATATCGCATCGACCTTCACCGGATCAACGCTCCAATACGAACCTTGTGCATCAGATTGCGATTGTCCCGGCAGTATCTCGCCAAACATCATATCGGACTGATATTCTGACAGCACATTCGCAATACGAAGCAGAGGATAGAACGTCAGATTCGTATCCGACTGCTCGCTCAAGATAGACAAGATAGACGGCACATCAAACATCGTACCGACCGTCGCATGTTGGTCTATGATGGCTTTCACCAATCGTTGTTGACGTTTCATACGACCGAACTCACCGAGATCGGGGTCACGATAACGAATATATTGCTGTGCTTTTTCGCCATCGAGCGTCTGATATCCTTTTTTTAAATCGATCGTAAATCCATCATACGAATCAGTATATGACATATCTTTTTCTACATACAGATCGATACCGCCAAGCTCATCAAGCACCTGCGTGAACACCGCATGATCGACCGTCGCGTAATACGGTATCGTAATACCGAGATATCCCTCTACCATGCGAAGTGCCAGCGGTGTACCGCCTTGTCGGTAGATATCCTTCAGTGCAACAGCCTCTGTCCGACCTTCAAGCGGAATACGCGTATCCGACGGGATCGATACCATTGCCGCCGTCTCATCTTCGGTATTCACGACAAAAAGCACCGCGCTGTCCGCCTGTCCGTACAGTCCATCCTGCGCCGTATCATCGACACCCAAAAGCAGTACATTGATCGTCTGCTGTGATGCTGCCTTTTTCTCATCGGCAGTTGCCGAAGCAAGTGCACTCGCACTCCATACAGGAACCGTGCGTACAGGCACTGCAGCAGGCTCTTCCACAACTTGTACAGGCTCTTCGGGCACCGTTTCTTCTACGGTCGTCTCTATTCCCATCATATCTCTTGCAGCATGGTATGCCCAGTTACAAGCCATACCGATGCCCCATATAAGCATCGCCAAAACAGCCAGCGCAACGAACACACGCTTCCAGCGCAATCGCTTCAGAAGAGGTTTCTTCTTACGTGGCTTCTTTCTGACTACTCGTCTATTATCGCTCATTCATCAACAACTCATTTCGTGCCAAAATGGTATTCGGATGAAGAAGTCCTCTGCCGTGGATCACGTGCGCGATAGACTGATCAAACGCGGCAACCATTGCGCGCGACAGATCCTCCTCTGCAAGCTTACGCAGAAGCTCCACACCATCATAATCCCTGCTCGGTTCTATCATATCGGCAAGATAAACGATACGCTCAAGCGTCGTCATCTGTTCTCTGCCGACCGTATGATAAGCGATCGCATCCAATACCGCGTTATTTTCTACTCCGTATACGTGTTTTGCCAAATATACACCGAGCGGTGCGTGCAACAAGATCGGAGACTGTCTGTCAATTTCCGCAACAGGAATATCGCGACGTACGCACTCCTCAATAAGCGCACTCGTCGGATACACTCTCGCACAATCGTGAAGCCATGCCGCAAGTTCCGCCTCCTGCTCATCTACGCCATATAACTTCGCCAGACGAACAGACACCTCGGCAACACCGCGCGTATGTACGAATCGGTCACGTTTTAACTTCTTCTCCAGATCCGCAATGATATCTGCAAGCATCATCATATACACTCACCACTCATCTATCATTCGTCATCAAACGATAACGAAAAAATATCTTCATAGAATCTCTTTATAATACCACAATCGTGCGTTAGCACGAACAGCAAAACGAGAAGTCTTGTAAGACAAGACTTCTTTCGATTATTATACCATGCTTTGCGTAGTTTTTACACATTCGGACAGATTTTATTTTATATCTTCTTTCTCAAAGAAAAAACAACCATGCTGTACGCATGGTTGTTTATCTTTCTGTATAAAATTACAGTTTACGGCTGCCGCGTTTCGTCATTTCAAGACCTTGTTTGCAGAGCGGGCAGTCAGCAGGGTCGTATGTGGTTACGGTGAGGTTAAGGAGTGCTTTGTGCGGTACACCGCCAAAGTTTACTTTACCACCGCTTCTGTCTACGAGCATACCGATACCGACAGGTACGCCACCTTTTTCGATAACGACGTCGAGTACTTCCTGGATGGAACCGCCCGTCGTTACGATGTCTTCTACCAAGAGGACACGTTCGCCCGGTTTGATCTGGAAACCGCGGCGGAGTGCCATTTTGCCATTTTCACGTTCGGTGAAGATCGCGCGCGTGCCGAGTGCTTTGCCGACTTCGTGTGCGAGAAGGATACCGCCCGTTACAGGGCCTACTACTACTTCTACGTTGTCGTCAGCGAACATTTCTGCCATGGACTGGCAGAGTTTTTCTGTATGTTTCGGGTGCTGAAGAACCTGGAATTTTTCTACGTACATCGGGCTGTGGAGTCCCGAAGTAAGAAGGAAATGACCTTCCAAGATAGCACCTGTTTCGATAAATAACTGTTTTACTTCTTCTTGCGTCATCATTTGAATGCGCCCTCCATTTCCTCTAAGATTGCTTTGGCTGCTGCCTGACCGTCAGGGGCCGCTGTGATCGGGCGACCGACGACAAGATGTGTCGAGCCTTGACGAAGTGCGCTCGACGGCGTTGCGATACGGCTCTGGTCGTTGACTGCGGCGCCGACAGGACGAACGCCCGGTGTTACGATGAGGAAGTCGTCACCGCATACACTGCGAATAGCAGAAGCCTCTTGCGGAGATGCTACGACACCGTCCATACCGCTTTCTTTCGCGAGGAGTGCAAGACGAACGACTTGGTCGCTGATCTCGCTCGTGTGTCCCATCTGTCCCCATTGTTCTTGGTTCATGCTGGTAAGGATCGTAACCGCAATGACCTGCGGACGCGCGATCGAAAGGCGCGCCGCTTCATCGGCAACGGCTTCGACTGCTTTTTGCATCATGAGCGAGCCGCCGCTTGCATGTACGTTCATCATGTTAGCACCAAGGCGCGTCAAGGCGCTGAGACCTTTGGCAACGGTGTTCGGAATATCATACAGCTTCAAGTCCAAAAAGACGTTTTTCTGCTGTTCTTTTAAATAATGGATGATCGATTCTCCAACCGAATAATAAAGTTCCATACCGACTTTGTAGTAAGATACGCTGTCGTCTAAGGAAGTTACGAGCTGTTTGACAGGTTCGTCACTGGAGTAATCGAGTGCTACGATCAATCTATCTTTCATTTTTTATGCTCCTATTATCCGATTTTGACCTGACCGATGATGTCTTGAATCGATTTGATACCGCGTGCATCAAGGTATTCGTCGATACCGCGCGTTACGTCCATCGCTACTGCGGGATTGACGAAGTTGGCCGTACCGATAGAGACGGCACTTGCACCCGCCAGGAAGAATTCGATAGCATCTTCTGC
>JAFPBC010000158.1 GCA_017390595.1 Selenomonadales bacterium
CATCACAAAGTTCCGCAGATCGGCAACACCATCTTGGAAGATGACGTTGAGATCGGCGCGCACGTTGGTATCGACCGTGCTGCAATGAACAGCACCATCGTCGGCAAAGGTACCAAGATCGATAACCTCGTTCACCTCGGCCATAACGTCGTATTGGGTGAAGGTTGTCTCGTCGTTGCCCAGACAGGCATCTCCGGCTCGACGATCGTCGGACACCACGTTACCTTCGGCGGACAATGCGGTACCGTCGGTCATATCAATATCGGAAGCAACTCTGTACTTGCGGCACGCAGTGGTCTCATTGCAGACGTACCGGAAAAATCGTTCTATGCAGGTTTCCCGGCAGGCCCGCACGTCAACTGGCTTCGTCAGGAAGCATCGGCGCGTAAAGTTCCCGATCTCATAAAACAAATGAAAAAAATGGAGAAACGATTGGCTGAACTCGAAAGCAAATCGTAATATTGGGTGGATACGATGAAACGAACGATAACAGCCGTATGCGCGGCACTTCTTCTCACTACGGGCATGGCGCAGGCAGCACCGACCGTAACAGGTTCGACAGGTATGCTTTATACGCCGACAGCAGACGCTTTGCGCGACGGACACTTCTCGCTCGGCTATCATCATCTCGATGATGGTAAGGCATATACAGTCGGATACGGTATGTCGAACGCATGGGAGATCAGCGCGGCAACGCTCGACTATAACGGCGGTCGCGGAAGCGATCTCTATCTCAATACATAATTCTCGTTGATGTCGGAGAATGTTGTACGTCCCGGTATCGCCGTCGGGATGGAAGATGCGCTCGATGAATGCGATCGGACCTTCTATGCCGTAGCCAGCAAAGCCCTTCCGCTTGGATTCCGTATCCATGCAGGTATCGGCGACGGACGCTTCGACGGTGTATTCGGCGGTATCGAAAAAACCTTCAATCCGCTCGGCGTTACGGGCAAGGCCATCTTCCCCGCAACGACACTCAGCGCGGAATACGATGGCAAAGAAATGATATACGGCCTTCGCCTTGCGATCGTCCCCGGACTCAAAGCGCATGCCGCTTGGCGCGATGGCGATACGTATGTCGGCCTCACATTCACATATTGATACGTATAAAAGCAGACCTTATCGGGTCTGCTTTTTCTTTTGTCTGCGATTGATAATCTCGCGCCTGTTCGGGCAAGATATACCATGATCTAAGCGGCTAACAAGCAAAGGGCGTGAGACAACTATGACGATCGGAAAAAAGCTCATACTGCTCCTTGTCATCAGCATCTTCCTCGGTACGGTCGGTTCTGCTTTTATTGCCGAAGTGGCGAACGGATATTTTCACGGTACGATGGACAGCCTTGTCGGAGAATACGGAGAGTATGACTTTATCGTGCAGGTCCAAGAAGAGAAAAAAGAAGAAGCCAAGCCTGTCTTGGAGGAGGTATTGTCACAACACTTCGCGGGCGGACGATATCAAGAAGCCCCCGTTATCGGCGGCCGAGCGAATTTTTTTGTTGCGATACCCGATGAATATAAATCAAAAGCCGTCTACGAACGTATCGACTCGTACTTTTCTGTCCTGCCGGGTGC
>JAFPBC010000159.1 GCA_017390595.1 Selenomonadales bacterium
ATAGACGACGAAGCGAAGAAGCTCCTGCAGAAACAGCAGGCCGTCCTTCGCGCCGACGAAGAAGCGAAACAGGCAGAAACGCTTGCCTTTGAACTTGAGCTCGCGTGGCAAAAAGCGCAGGCAGGCGCCCTTGCACAGTCGCTCACAGACGGCGCTCCTTGTCCCGTCTGCGGTTCGGCGCATCATCCGCACCCTGCCCCGAGCGGACAGGCGCCGAGCGAAGACGTGCGAAAGAAAGCGAAGGCAAACGCGGAAAGATCGCGTGCGTATCATGCGAAAGAAAATGTAGCATTTGCCGCGCTGACAGCACATCAGGAAGCGCGCGAGAAGAAAAAAGAAGACCTGCTCATGCTTCTCGGCGAATGCGTCGACGATGCGAAAACGCTGATGAGCAAAGCGGAAACGGCAGCGAAAAAAGCCGAAGAAGCACAACAGGCGACCGAAGAAGCACAGAAGTTGAAAGCACGCATCGAACGCGGTGAAGCCATCTTGAAAGAAACGCAAGAAGCGTTCGACAAGGCACGCGCGACGCACCAAGAAGCGAGCGGAACATATCGGACGGCCGAAGCCATCGTCAAAGAGCGAAAAAGCCAAGTCCCCGCAGACCTCATAGAAGGCGGCGCGCTCGACAAGGCGAAACGCGAAGCCGACAAGAAGATAAAAGAACTCGACGATGCGTGGAAAAATGCCGAGACGAAGCAGAGAACGGCGACCGATGCGCTCGTGAAAGCAAAGGCTGATGCAGAGCAGGGCAAAACGGCGCTCGCGGAACAAGAGAAGAAATGCCGAGACCTCTTCGCGTCGCTTCTCAAGGAGGCAAGCGAGCTCGGTTTTGACGACAGAGACGCGGTCATAGCCTCGTCGCGTACCGAAAGGTGGCTCGCCGATACGGAAGCGGGCTTGAAACGCATCGATGAAGATGTCACGAGATCGCGCGATCGCCATGAACGGGCAAGACGAGCGACGGAGGGGCTGACGATGCCTGCGCTCGACGCGCTGACCGAAGCGAAGACCATCGCCGAGAAAGCATATCTCGACGCGGTCAAAGAGCTGCAGACGAAGCAGAACACGATCAAACAACAAGACAATAGCCGAAACAAGATAGCCGACTGCGTCAAACGCATCGACAGTCTGCAGGAAGGGTATCGCGTCATCGGCAAGCTCGCGCAGGTCGCGGGCGGTGACAATGAGAAAAAACTGACGTTCCAGCGATTCGTCCTGAGCGAACTCTTAACAGAAGTCGCCGAAGTGGCAAGCGCAAGGCTGCTTAAGATGAGCCGACGCAGATACGCGCTTCAGCGGACGGACGAACGCGCGCGCAAGAACGCGGCAGGCGGTCTGGAACTGGAAGTATTCGATAACTATACGGGCATGGCACGTCCTGTCGGCACGCTGAGCGGCGGCGAGAGCTTTTTGGCATCGCTCGCACTGGCACTCGGTCTGGCAGACGTCGTCCAATCGTACTCGGGCGGTATCCGTCTCGACACGATGCTCATCGATGAAGGGTTCGGCACGCTCGATCCCGAGATGCTCGATTTTGCCATCAAGACGCTCCTTGAGCTTCAACAGGGCGGTCGTCTCGTCGGCATCATCTCGCACGTGCCCGAACTGAAAGAACGCATAGACGCAAGGCTCGAGGTCTTGCAGACGAATCAAGGAAGTACGGCAGTCTTCCGTATCGGATAGGAGGGATAACATGAGCCTTCATATCGTATCGGGCAGAAGCGGCAGCGGAAAAAGTCGCTTTTGCTTCGATGAGATAACAGCACAGATCAAAGACGATCCGAGCGGTGCTCCGCTCATCTTGATACTGCCCGAGCACGCGACCTTTATGGCAGAGCGGCGACTTGCCGAGATGGCGGGCGGATACGTGCGCGCGTACATCTTCGGATTCAAGCGACTGGCACATCAAGTCCTTCGCGCCGAAGGCGGTGCGCTCAGACCGCATATCTCGGAACTTGGGAAAAAGATACTGCTGATGCGCTTTTTGCATCAAAAACAAGACGAGCTCATAAAACTCGGCAGAGCGGCACGTCAGCCGAACTTCGCCGATGTGATGCTCTCGCTCGTCAAGGAATTTCGCTCGTATAACATCGCACCGAATGCGCTCTCTGAGGCGGCGACGAACCTCGCGGGCACAGAACTCGGAGCGAAAC
>JAFPBC010000160.1 GCA_017390595.1 Selenomonadales bacterium
ACCGCTTAAAGAATCACCGCATTTTTCCGCATGGTCGACAGCGATGCTCGTGATGACAGACAGCTCGGGGACGATGACATTCGTCGAATCCAAGAGCCCGCCCAGGCCGACTTCGATGACAGCATAGTCTACGCCTTCTTTGGCAAACAGCCAAAACGCCGCCGCGGTCAGTACTTCGAACTGTGTCGGATACTCCGCACCGTCTGCTTCCATCTGTTCAGCAACTTCTTTAACAACAAAGATCGCCTCGGCAAACTTGGCTTCGTCTATCGGCTCTCCGCCGATCCTCATGCGTTCGGTATAAGAAGAAAGATGCGGGGATGTATACATCCCCGTCTTCTTCCCGGAAGCAGTAAGAATACTGCTGAGCATAGCAGTAGTAGAGCCTTTTCCGTTCGTTCCCGTTACATGGATCGCAGGGTATTCGTTCTGCGGATCGCCCATGCGGTGAAGAAGTTCTTCGATACGAACGAGTCCCAGTCGGATACCGAATCGATTCAGGCTTTCCAGATAACAGATAGCTTCCGAATACGTGTTCATACGTCTCTCCTTATACAAGCGACTCTAAGTATGCGAGACGTTCTTTGACTGCTTGCTGTTTGTCCATATATTCTTTCTGTTTCGCGCGTTCTTTTTCGATAACATCGGCAGGTGCTTTTGCTACGAAGTTCTGATTGCTCAGTTTTTTCTCTGCGCGTTCTACTTCTTTGATAAGCGTATCAAGCTCTTTCGCAAGACGTGCCGTTTCTTTTTCCACGTCGATAAGACCGAGGAGCGGCATATAAACTTCCGCACCGCTGACGACAGCTGTCATCGCGTTGGCAGGTTTCGTTTCGCTGATAAGTTCTACCGTAACAGGCTCTGCCGCAGCGAGTTTCTGAAGATACGGCAAATTGTTTTCAAATACTGCTTTGCCTTCTTCCGTTGCCGTCTGGATCGTAACAGGGCTTTTTTTGCCCGGTGCCGCATTGACTTCGGCACGCATATTACGGATGGCTTTGACCGTATCCATGATGAGCGTCATATCACGTTCTGCATCTTCGTTGATAAGGCCTTTGTCCGTCGGCCACTGAGATACCATGATGCTGACACCTTCATGCGGGAGGTGCTGCCAGATCTCTTCCGTGATGAACGGCATGAACGGATGGAGAAGTTTGAGCGTTTCGGTTAATACGGACGACAATACGTACTGTGCCGTACGACGTGCTTCTACGTTTTCTTTGTCATAGAGGCGTGCTTTGGAGAGCTCGATATACCAGTCGCAAAGTTCGCTCCAGATGAATTCATAGAGCGCACGACCTGCTTCACCGAGTTCGAAACGTTCAAGATTATTCGTTACATCGAGAGCCGTTTTCTGATAGCGGCTGAGGATCCAGCGGTCTGCAAGCGTGAAGTTTTCTTCATTCGGCTGATAGTCTGCAGGATAATCGCCGAGGTTCATCTGTACGAAACGCGATGCGTTCCACAATTTGTTCGCGAAGTTACGGCTCGATTCAACACGCTCCCAATAGAAACGCATATCGTTACCCGGCGTATTGCCTGTGATGAGCATGAAGCGAAGCGCGTCTGTACCGTACTGGTTGATAACATCGAGCGGATCGATACCGTTGCCAAGCGATTTACTCATTTTACGGCCTTGCGAGTCACGTACGAGACCATGGATGAATACATGGCGGAACGGGATCTCTTTCTGGAAGGCAAGACCCATCATGATCATGCGCGCTACCCAGAAGAAGATGATATCATAACCCGTTACGAGAACGCTCGTCGGGTAGAATTGTTTGAGTTCGGGCGTTTCTTCAGGCCACCCCATCGTAGAGAACGGCCAGAGTGCCGAGCTGAACCACGTATCGAGAACGTCGGGGTCCTGCGTCATGTGTGCGCCGCATTTCGGGCATACGGTCTGATCTTCACGCGATACGACAGTCTCGCCGCACTCGTCGCAGTACCAAGCAGGGATACGATGACCCCACCAGAGCTGACGGGAGATGCACCAGTCGCGGATATTTTCGAGCCAGTTGGTGTACGTTTTCGTGAAGCGTTCCGGTACGAACTGTACTCTGCCCGACTGTACGACTTCGATAGCAGGTTTCGCGAGCGATTCCATTTTAACGAACCACTGTTTGGAGAGCATCGGTTCTACCGTCGTGTCACAACGCGAGCAGTGACCGACTGCATGGTCGTGGTCGTCGATCTTCACGAGGTTGCCGAGTTCTTTGAGGTCGGCGATGATCTGTTTACGGCATTCATAGCGGTCCATGCCTGCATACTTGCCTGCATTGTCTGCCATCGTACCGTCGAGGTTCATGACAACGATCTGTTCAAGATCGTGACGCTGACCCATTTCAAAGTCATTCGGGTCGTGTGCAGGCGTTACTTTTACGGCACCTGTACCGAACGACGGATCTACATAATCGTCCGTAATGATCGGAATTCTTCTGCCGACGATCGGGAGAATCAAATGTTTGCCAACGAGGTGTGCGTAGCGTTCGTCTTCGGGATGAACAGCAACAGCACTATCACCGAGCATCGTTTCCGGACGAGTCGTTGCAATGATGAGCGATTCTTCGCTGTCTTCTACGAAATAACGAAGATGATAAAGATG
>JAFPBC010000161.1 GCA_017390595.1 Selenomonadales bacterium
AATCTCTCATCGCAGAGACCGTCAAAAAGGACGGCTATGCCATCATCAACGCGGACGACGCGTATGCCGAGCATATGATGCGGCGCGCAAACGGCACCGTCGTCCTCGTCAGTATGTACGCGGACAACAGATTGGTGCGAAGATACCTCGGCGCGGGAGGCATCGCCTTTTATCTGCAGGGAGGAACAGTGTGGAAAGCACACGCGGACCGCGAAGAGGCCATCGTCAGTCTGATGTACGCTCCCATCACGCTCGGCGGACGAGCCGACCATCAGATGCAAAACTGCCTTCTCGCCTGCGCGGGTGCTGTCATGCTCGGACTCAGTCATGAGCTCGTAAAGAACGGCATCCTATCGTTCACCGAAAACAAAGGCCGTATGACGATGATCGACATGGATGGCTACACCGTCGTCTTAGACTACGGACACAACCCCGCGGGATACCTTGCCGTCATCTCCGCCGTGAAGAAACTCGGCGCAGGTCATCTCATCGGCGTCATCGGTGCGGCAGGCGACCGCACGGACGATACGCTTCTTGCACTCGGACGCATCGCGGGCAAACACTTCGACAAGCTGTATATCAAAGAAGACCGCGACCTCAGAGGACGTGCCAAAGGCGAGACCGCTACCATCTTAGCCCAAGGCGCGCAAGAAGCAGGGGCGAGAGCGCGTGACATGACACTTCTCCTCGATGAACGGACAGCCGTTCGCCGTGCGCTCGAAAACGCACAAACAGGCGACACCATCGTCATCTTTTACGAAGACTATGACGGCACGCTCGCCGAGATCGAACGCAAACGCGGGAACAAGACGGACAGCCATCGGGTCGAAGAAGTACCCGATAGGGACATTATCGTAAAAACATTCGATTTTTCCAATAAAAACGCACCTTCTCGGCAGGCGAACGAACAGCGCGTGTAGAAAATATTACAGGTTAGAACCAATAGTATGATACTTTTGGGAAAAAACTGTAAATGAGTGAGAAAAATGATAACGAAGTATGCCAAAGCCAAAGTAAATCTGACACTGGACATCCTCGGCAAACGTGATGACGGCTACCATGAAGTAGAAATGATCATGCAGTCTATCGACCTCGCCGACATCGTCACGCTCGAAGATGCTGAAGATATTATCGTAGAAACAGACCTTGCCGAACTTGCGGACGACCGCACCAACCTTGCCTACCGTGCGGCCGAACTTCTGCGCGACACGTACGGCAAAGGACGCGGTGCCCATATCCGCATCGAGAAAAAAATACCGCTTGCCGCAGGCCTTGCGGGCGGAAGCAGTGATGCCGCCGCCGTCCTTCTCGGTCTCAACGAACTGTGGGGACTCGGCCGCAGCATGGACGAGCTCACCGCGCTCGGCGCGCGTCTCGGCTCCGATGTACCGTTTTGTATGATAGGCGGAACGATGCTCGCCACAGGCCGCGGAGAAGTCCTGACAAAAGTACCGCCCCTCGGCGCGTACCCGCTCGTCCTCGTCAAACCGCCCCTCGGCGTATCGACAGCCGCGGCTTACGGCGGATACCGCGCGGACAAGGTCGAAACGCATCCTACCGCCAAGCGTATGACAGACGCCATCGCGAGCAAAGACATCACATGCGTATACGAAGCCATGGGCAACGTCTTGGAGACTGTCACCATACCGCTTCGCCCCGAGATCGCCGAGATCAAACGTGCCCTCGAAGAAGCAGGCGCGGACAAAGCCATGATGTCGGGCAGCGGTCCGACCGTATTCGCCTTCGTCAAGACGAAAGAAGACGCACGAAGAATTGCAGATAAGATGAGACAAAAATACAGCACATACACGATATGTACTACCGCAACGTGTCAAGGAGAGGAATAATAATGGAAAGAAAATTAGCACCCATTCGATTAGACAGTTACCAACCGCTCAGAGAAGTCGTCTGCGAGACACTTCGCGAAGCCATCCGTGAAGGCATCTTACAGCCGGGCGAACGTCTCATGGAGATCCAGATCGCAGAAGAACTCGGCGTCAGCCGTACACCCGTACGCGAAGCCATCCGCAAACTTGAACTCGAAGGCTACGTCGTCATGCTCCCGCGCCGCGGAACATACGTTGCCAACTTGTCTATCAAAGACATCAACGAAGTATTCGAGATCCGTGCCTCCATCGACGCGCTTGCCGCAGGTCTTGCCGCGGAACGTATCACCGAAGACGAACTCGAAAAAATGGAACATATGCTCGTTGCCACCGTTGACGCCTTTGAACACGGCGACATGGACCGTGTCGTCGAATTCGACAGTCAGTTCCATGACGTGCTTTATTGCGCGAGCCGTAACGACCGTCTCGTCGGCATCATCAGCAACCTCAGAGAACAGCTCACACGCTTCCGCTCCATCTCCATGGCACAGCCGGGTCGTATGAAAGAAACGATGGACGAACACAGACGCATGGTAGAAGCCATCGCGCAGCGCGACGTCGAGCTCGCGCAGAGCATCGCTCGCGAACACATGGAAAATGCCGAACAGGCACTCCTCCTCGACCTTCCGAAAGGCATGGACAAAACAGACAGATAATATTCGGTGACCAATAAGGAGGGATCGGCTTGGGCGAAGCCATCGTCCTCGCGGGCGGAAAGACCTGCCCTCAACTGGCTCGGTACGCGCCGTACGAAGCCTGTCTTCCCATCGGCGGAAAGCCCATGGTATATCACGTCGTCAGCGCGCTCCTTGAAGCTCCGTCCATCAAGCGCGTATCCGTCCTCGGCCCCGCGGACATCTTAGGCAAGCTCTGCCTGCCCGAAGAAGTCACCATCGCCGAAGGCGCGCCCACCATCGAAGGCACGCTTGCCCGTGCAGTCGGCTTGGCGAGAACAGGCAGTCCTTTTCTTCTCGCAAGCGCAGACATACCGCTCCTTCGCGCAAGCAGTGTCGAATACTTCTGGCAGAGTGCCGAAAGAGAACGTGCCGACCTCGCGTATCCCATCGTGCGACGCGAGCAGATAGAAGACAGCTACCCGTATGCAAGAAGAACGTACGTTCGCCTTACGGACGGCATCTTCACAGGCGGCAACCTCCTCTATGTAAAAGGAGAGGCATCACAGTCGCTCCTTCACTTCGCCAAACGCATCTTCGCCGCGCGAAAAAAACCGTGGCGCATCGCAAGCCTCTTCGGCATCCGATTCT
>JAFPBC010000162.1 GCA_017390595.1 Selenomonadales bacterium
AATATCGGCAGTTACAGCCCGCATATGACGAACTGCCTCAACAATATTGCCCGTACCTGCCTCGCCCTTCGTACGGATCATCAACGCACCCTCTGCGATACGGCGGAGCGCCTCACCGAGATCACGCGCACCACAGACGAACGGTGCAGTAAACTTCGCCTTGTTGATATGATACCGATCATCAGCAGGTGTGAGCACCTCGCTCTCGTCGATACAATCAATGCCGAGAGCCTCAAGAACCTGCGCCTCAACAAAATGGCCGATACGACACTTCGCCATCACAGGAATAGACACAGCACGCTGTATCTCGCGTATCATCTTCGGATCGCTCATACGCGACACACCGCCCTCGCGACGAATATCGGCAGGCACACGCTCGAGCGCCATGACCGCACACGCACCCGCATCCTCGGCAATACGTGCCTCCTCAGGTGTCGTAACATCCATGATGACACCGCCCGTCAAACGATGCATCAGCTCATTTTCAAATCTGTCCATGTTCATAAAAAACACTCCTCTGCTTGTCTTGGCGAACCTTATATGGTAGAATTGTATCAATACAATTTACCCGATATATGCCAAAATTTTTGCAAGTATAGCATATAGAAAAGAGCAATGCCATATGAAAGAAGAACTTTTTAACTTTGTATCGATACAATTGGATAGAAACGGAAAAACACCGCTCTACGTTCAGCTCTATGATGCACTGCGTGAAGCCATTCTCTGCGGACAGCTGACCGAAGGATACCTCCTGCCGCCTGTACGCAGACTTGCCGCGGAGACGGGCATCAACGCAGGCACCGTCGTCAGCGCGTATCGCCTCCTCGAAAAAAACGGCTACATCAGAGCCAAGCGGGGGAGCGGATTTTTTGTAACGGATATCCTCGTGCAGTCGGACGAGCGGGAAGATACGCGAGAAGAGAGCACCTTCCTTCCGCACATGACACCCGTCACAGACGGTATCGACCTTCTCTCGGCATCGCCGTCACCCGACTACATCCGTGTCACCGACTTCAAGCGTGTCATCAACGAAGTCCTCGACCGTGACGGCGGGTATGCGTTTGGTTATCAGGACGGGCAGGGGTATTATCCGCTCCGTCAGGCGATGGCAGGCTATCTGACGAAATGCGGTATCCGCGCCACGGCAGACGATGTCCATACCATCTCGGGCGCACAGCAGGGCATCGACATCGTAGCCAAAGCTGTCCTCTCCTTCGGTGACTATGTACTTGTAGAAAGACCGACATACGCAGGAGCCATCGGAGCATTCCGCTCGCGCGGAGCCAAGATCATCGACGCGCCGATGACCGAAGACGGCATCGACATGGACGCCGTCGAAGATGCCCTCAGAAGATTTCGACCCAAACTCATCTACGTCATGCCGAACATCCAAAACCCGACAGGCTACTCGTACTCGAACGCGAAGAAAAATCGTCTCCTCGGACTCGCCAGACGATATCAGACGCTCATCTTAGAAGACGACTACATCAGCGAACTCGACTACTCCGAAGACAAACTGTCACCGCTCAAAGCACTCGACCGTGACGAACGCGTCATCTACTGCAAGAGCTTCTCTAAGATGTTCATGCCCGGACTCAGGCTCGGCTTCCTCGTCGTACCGAATCGCAAACGCGCCCATATCCTCGCCGCCAAACAGCAATCGGACGGTTCGACAGCAGGCCTTACACAGCGTGCCTTCGACCTCTACCTTCGAAACGGCATCTGGGCAAAACACAGCCGCAGCATCTACGACGTCTATCGCGCACGTCATCGGGAAATGAGAGCGCTGCTTGAAGAACATTTGCCCCATACCGTCACCGTATATCCCGCGCGCGGAGGACTGACCTATTGGCTCAAACTGCCGAGCGGAATATCGGCAAAACGCACCGCCGAAACGCTTGCGGAGCGCGGCGTCCTCGTACAGGAAGGGTCGGCGTTTTTCGTCAATATGGGACTTGATCGGTTCTTGCGGGTCAGCTTTGCCGCCGAAGAAGGAGACCGACTCAGAGAAGGAATACGCATTCTCGGTCAGATCATAACAAAAGAAATGAAATAGATG
>JAFPBC010000163.1 GCA_017390595.1 Selenomonadales bacterium
GTCAGAATGAGTAGTGTGGAGGAGTCTATATGATGGTGTACGTTGGAATACAAAGGTAGGAGAGCGGTTGTGTGCTAACGGCTGTGTGATGCAGACCGTCGGTGTGGCGGTACCTGTGCAGGATTATTACAGGAGGCGGGGATATATAGGCAGATGCGTAAAGCAGGTCGTCTGTCAGATGATGCGTAGTTATTAGCGGGCATACCTTTCATTTTCAATTCAGCATCGCGACACCTACGTTCAGATATCCCGCGAAGGCGAGCCAGACGAGATACGGCAGGAGGTAGTAGCCTGCGAAACGGTCGATGGCAGAAAACGCATGATATGTGCGGAGGACGACATAGATGAGCACGATGAGGAGGGCAAACGCAAGCCAATACGCTTGGTAGTGGAAAAATACGAACGGCCAGAGGAAATTGACAGCCAACTGGAGTACGTAATAGGCGATAGCGATACGGACGCGGTAGATCGCCGTATCGTTTTTCTTATGTGCGCGGATGACGCGATACGATGCGATGCCAATGAGAAAAAACAGCACCGTCCACACGATGGGGAAGATGAACTCGGGCGGATAGAGTGCGGGCTTCTCGGCATCACGCAACGCGGCCATATCGTCTTTTGTCAAGAACGAAGACAGCGCGCCCGTGGCAAGCGGTAAGGCGATACAAATGATGAATTGCTTCGTTTTCGTTTCCATCGAATGCCTCCTTTATCACTTGTATGCCCCAAAACGGCAGATTTTATGCCGAATATGCGTGATAGGGCAAGCGGTGCGAATAATAGATTCCTTCCTTCATTTGCTCGGATTTGGTATAATAAAAGGTAATGAATATGCGTGATGCGGAAAGGGTGATGATGATGAAAGAGGCAAAGATGATACTCGGTGCGCTGACGGCCGAAGGGTTTGAGGCATATTTGATCGGCGGTATCGTGCGTGACACGCTTATCGGACGAGAGTGCCACGATATCGACATCTGTACATCGGCACTTCCCGACGACATCATACGTGTGGCGAACATACACGATTGGCATACGAGCGAAGTCGGCAGAGCGTTCGGCTGTATCATTGTCACGGTTGAAGGCAAGTCCTACGAAGTCGTCACCTTCCGCGGCGAATCATACGGCACAGACAGCCATCGCCCGAGTGAAGTCTACTACGGTGTATCGCTTGAAGAAGATGTCAAGAGACGCGACTTTACGATGAACGGTCTTGCCATGCGTGCGGACGGCACGGTCATCGACCTCGTCGGCGGACAGGCAGACATCAAGAGGCGCATCGTGCGTTGTATCGGCGACGGAAAACTGCGGTTTGCCGAAGATGCCCTTAGAGCATACCGTGCTTGTCGGTTCAGCGCGCAACTCGGCTTTGACCTGGACGAAGGCATCGTCCCTGCGATTGCGCACAACCTCTCGCGTGTACAAGGGCTGTCGGTCGAACGAGTGCGTGCCGAGCTTGACAAAACGCTTCTCTCACCGCATCCTGCACGCGGTCTAATAGCTATGATGGACAGCGGACTGCTCGATGCGTCCGTGACGGTTCGTGAACGTGGACAGCTGCGCGAAGTCGCCGTCCTGACAGAACTTCGTCATCTCGTAGACTTACCGCAGAATCCGCTCTACCACAAGTACGACGGCTGGCATCACACGCTTGCTGTTGTCGAAGCATCGCCTGCGGAGCTTACTGTGCGGTGGGCATCGCTTCTGCATGATGTGGCAAAAGGCACCGACGGTATCCGCGGCGAAAAGAA
>JAFPBC010000164.1 GCA_017390595.1 Selenomonadales bacterium
GCGTTGTTGCTCTGAGTGCAGGCTTGCAGAAGTTCTGATACCAGAAGTCCATCCACTCGCCGAAGGGCATATCCGGCTTCAGCTTTTCAGCGACCTTGCAGAGTTCCTCTTTGAGTGTGCGTAGCTTTTCCTCGCACTCGAATTTTGTTTTTGCGGTTACGCTTTTGGTCTTTGGGTTTCCTTTCTCGTCGTATCCCACAACGATTCTGCCTTCCCATCGACCGTCCGTGCGAAGGCGCATTGTGCCATCGCCTTGCTTTCGTTTGTTATTTGCCATCTGTTTCCTCCGTTATTAAGAATTGTTGCATCATATTGTTTACCACCGACGAGGCGTTTCGTTGCATATCGCCTGTCACGTGGGTGTAGGTGTCGAGCGTGAAGCTCGCATCGGTATGCCCAAGGATACCTGCCAAGGTCTTGGCATCGACACCGCCTTGGGTTGCTTGTGTGGCGAAGGTGTGTCGCAGGTCGTGGAAGCGGATTAGCGGTAGCTCAAGATTTTTGAGTATTGTCTTGAGCTTTCGATAGGCTGTGTCGGGATGCAAGGGATCGGACGGTTTCATATAATGTGGGAACACCCATTCGTTTATGGCATCCGCTTGCTTTTGTTCAAGTAGCGTTAGAACGCTCGGCGGTAGGATAATATTTCTTGTGCCTGCCGTGGTTTTCGTTTCGCCTATCGTGATGCTTCCGTTTTTGACTCTGCCGACCGAGCGTTTGATGCACAACGTTCCTTCTGCGAAGTTGATATCGCTCCATTTGAGTCCGCAGATTTCGCCACGGCGAAGTCCTGTCATGATCTCTACATAGAAGAAGTCATTCCAATACGGCTCTTGCTTTATGGCGTCCATAAATTTATCGAGCTGACTGTCGCCAAGGACTTGCTTCTCAACATAGGCTTTTTTCGGTATCGTCGTACCGACCGTTGGATTACGCACAATCAGCCGTTCCTTTACCGCCACATCTAACGCTTGATGCAATATCATATGCACCTTGCGTACCATCGTATCGGCAAGCTCGTAGCCTGTCAGCGGATGAGGTGTGACTCTACCTTCCTTTTTGATCTTATTATAGAATTTTTGAATATCCGCTGTGGTTAGGGATGTGAGTTGCTTATTGCCGATGAATCGTTTTATCTGATGCTCCACCATTGATCGATAACCATCTATCGTGGACTCTCTTATGGTGAATATCATATACTCATCGAGCCACTTGTCCATCCACTCGCCAAGTGTCATTCGACATTCTTCGGTGAGGTCAACATCACGGTATAGGTCGAGAAGCTGATGGAGCTGTTTGAGGGCGCTTTTCTGTGTCTTTGCGAATGCCGATTTATACATGGGTGAGCCGTCGTTCTTGTGTCCGATGATGATACGGGCTTCCCACCGCCCGTCGGAGCGTTTGCGGATTGTTCCATCACCTTGAGGTCTGCGTTTATTTGCCATAATTTTCTCCTTTCTTTTCGTATTTGTTTTCGTACCACAACGATACCACAGGTTCGAGAGAATATCCAGCGGTATCGCCAAGAGTTATCAATTTGTTATCAATTAAATTCATTCTAATTACCATCTCATCGTATGCCCCTGCGCCTGCTTCTTGGAGCGTATCTCTCTGCGTTGCTTCTTGTCGATGCCGTGGTAGTTGACCTGATGCTCCTGCGCATACATATCCTCGGCTCTGTCATCGATGATATTACTTGCGTAATAGAACAGATCGCATACGCCTATGACGATCTGCGCGTTGAGATTGTTATTGATCGCC
>JAFPBC010000165.1 GCA_017390595.1 Selenomonadales bacterium
GTACCTTGCGCCAAAGGAGCGGGCTCAATTGATAGCCCACGATGCGGTCGAGCATACGACGCGCCTGCTGTGCATCGACACGATCCATGTTGATGGGACGCGGAGAGCGTACAGCATTTTTGATAGCAGGTTTTGTTATTTCATAAAATTCGATACGGCATTTTTTATCTTCGGGGATGCCCAAGATATGCGCCAGATGCCACGCGATCGCTTCCCCTTCTCTGTCGGGGTCGGATGCGAGATATACTTTGTCGGCGCGTTTGGCCGCTTCTTTCAGACTTTTTATCAAGTCACCTTTGCCGCGAATATTGATATATTTCGGCGTAAAATTTTCTTCTATATTAATGCCAAACTGACTTTTCGGCAGGTCGCGCAGATGTCCCATCGACGCTTTTACCGTATAGTTCTTGCCCAAAACTTTTTCGATCGTTTTGGCTTTGGCAGGGGATTCCACCACAACTAACGTCTTACTCAATCAGACAGACCCTCCTACTTGATGCGGATATATCGTTGCGCCGAGTCTTCTTTAACGAGCCCGCGCAACATCAGTTGAAGCACGATCAGCGCGAGTTGTCCGACCTCCAGGTTCGTTCTCATCGCCAATTCTTCCGTGCTCATTGCATAATCATACTGTAATGCAGTATGAACCATGTGCTCCTCTTTTGTCAATGAAATTTTTTCAACTTCTTGTTTCGGTATGCTTATTTGGTATTCATCGAGGATGTCTTGTCCGCAGGTAATGGGCTTGACGCCGTCTTGTATCAAGCGGTTCGTTCCGACGCTGACATCCGAAAAGATGCTGCCCGGAACAGCGAATACGTCTCTGCCTTCTTCCATCGCGCACGTTGCCGTAATGAGCGCACCGCTCTTCTCTGCCGCTTCGACGACGAGAAGCCCTGCCGAGATACCGCTGATGATGCGATTGCGCGCAGGAAAGAATCCTTGTCTCGGCTGTGTGCCGGGCGGATATTCCGAGATGACGGCACCATTGTGTTCGATATCGGCAAGCAGTTTTGCATTTTCGGGCGGATAGGCGACGTCGACGCCACAGCCGAGCACGGCGATGGTCTTGCCGTTCTCGAGCGCGCCGAGATGCGAAGCCGTATCGATGCCGCGCGCCGCACCGCTGACGACGACAACACCCGAGGCGGCAAGCTCCGATGCGATCTTTCGCGCGGCTTGTCTGCCATATGTCGTAGAGCGACGCGCACCGACGATGCCGACAGTAAGTTCGCTTTTCGGTATCGTACCGCGATAATAAAGAAGGCTCGGCGGATCGAATATCTCTTTCAAAAGAGACGGATACTCCGCGTCACCGCGCATACAGAGACGGATGCCGTTTGCTTCCCAGTCTGTTATCATACGTTCGATATCGAGACGGTCTCTCAGACCGACAAATTCGGAGCAGACATTTTTCTTCACACCGCAATCGTACCAGTCGTCGACAGATGCCTGCCACGCTTCTTTTGCCGAGCCGAAATATCGCATGACCATCTTTTCTGTTTTAATGCCAAGCCCCGTCACTTGTTTCAGAGCCGCAAGATATTGTCGTTCCATCGCGATTCCTCACTATCTACTGTTTATCATCTTCCCGAGCTCTCTTGCGATATCGTTCGCCGCATCGGGTCTGGCGAGCTTTGCTTGCTTCGCCAGCATCGATGATCTTACGCCGTTCTCATCGCCAAAGACAGCTCGTATATTTTGGTATAATCCATCTTCATCATTCGCCGTTAGCGCGACACCGCACGATACGAGAAACTCCGTATTCGCTTCTTCTTGTCCTGCCAGCGAACCAAATAAAATGAGCGGTACGCCAATCGCCAATGATTCGGCAACCGATACACCGCCCGCTTTCGTTATCAAAAGAGAGGCCTGCCGCATGGCTTCGTCTACCATATGACTGTGACCTTCTATTATTATCGGATAAGGATATTCTTTTGCCATCTGCTGTGCTTTGCGCTTCTTCGCTTCGCTCCCCGCAATGATATGAAGCGTCGTCGGTTCGTCCATGCGCCCTGCGGCACGCAAGATGGGTGCTAGCGCAACAAGGCCAAAGCCACCGCCCATCACCAGTATGCGACGCTTGGAACGCACACCTTCTCGCGGACGGAATCCGCATCTGACGGGGATACCGCTGACTATCGCACGACCTGCAAACCCGAAAGCACCAAGCCTCTCTATAAGACGTTCATGCGCAACGAAGTACCGCGTCACACCGCGATGCATCCATGCGCGATGTACGACATAGTCCGTCACAACAGCAACGACGGGCACGTCTATCAAGCCTTCTTCAGCCAGCATCCCTGCCGCCATCGTCGGCGTCGCGTGCGTACATACGATGATATCGGGCTGATACGCACAGATAGCCGCGAGCAATTTTTTCTTCATTATCATTGTGACGAGCTTCAATAACAGCGAACTGCCACGCTTCTCGTTACCGAGACGATACGCACGGCGATAAAGATGCGGACAATGCGCCAATATCCATAAATAACTGTTTATTATGCCATGTGTTATCCAACCGGGTAAATACGAAAATATA
>JAFPBC010000002.1 GCA_017390595.1 Selenomonadales bacterium
ATATCATCGTGCGAAAAATCGAGAAAGCAATATCATGATACCGCCACCGAGGAGGAAGCCCCTCTACCCGATGGCGATGCAGTAAGAGGACTTCCACCTCAGACCACAGCGGAAGGAGTTGCACCTTTCGCTATCTATAATATACGTTGCCTACTATTTGTTGTCAAGGCTTTGGTCGCACCTTTCTCCTGCATACTGCCGACCGTCTGCGACCTTGCCTTTTTCGCACAAAAAAAGCAGGAGCGTGATGCCCCTGCCGTTTTATTTCGCTATACGACGCTGTTTTCTTTGTTTGTTCCAATACCAGATCATCGGACCGATAAGCGTCGGCAGACCGATGAGAAGCGACACCCGAAGATCCTCAAGGAACGCCATGACCACAAGGCAGATGACCTGTGCCCAGATACCGAACAGCGTTACATACGGGAAGAACGGTGTCTTGTATTTCAGCGTATGCTCCAGATTCGCCAAGCGGAGCTTCTTGCGGAAATTGTACTGGCTCCAGCAGATGGATATCCAAGCCATCGCACCGGCAAACCCCGACAATGCCAAGAGGTATGTATACGCCATCTCGCTCGCATCGAGCGTGTAGAGACCGATGATGATCCAGCACCCTGCGATCGATGCCAGCACCGCGTTACGCGGAACGTAGTTGCGGTCGAGCTTGCCCATCGCTTTCGGTGCCATGCCCTCGACACCGAGTGCGAACAGCGCGCGTACACAACCGTAGAGACCCGAGTTCGAACAAGAGATCGCCGCCGTCAATACGACGAAAGCGAAGATACTGCCTGCCCAGTGGAACCCGTGCGAATTGAGTGCCGCCGCGAACACGCTCTCCGACAGCGTCGCCTCCGTCCACGGATAGATGGAAAGAAGAAGCGTGATCGGAATGATGTAGAGCGCGATGATACGCCACGTTACATTACGCACCGCCATCGGAATGCTCTTTTCGGGATTTTTGCACTCACCTGCCGCAAGGCCGATGATCTCCGACCCCTGGAAATTGACCAGTATCATGACCATCGTCAAAAGCACGATCGTGTATCCGTTCGGCGTAAAGCCGCCGCTCCCCAGAAGGATAGACGTACCGATAAACTCTTCGCCCGTAAGACCGAGCATGACCGCCGCCGCGATCGCCACGAACATGACGAGCGCGGAAATTTTTACAAGCGCCAACCAGAACTCCGTCTCGCCGAACTTATCGACCTGGAACAGATTGATCGCCGTAACCAAAAGTCCCAACAGCACAGCCCATGTGACCTGACTGACCTCGGGAACGAAACTATTCATAATAATGCCGCCCGCTATCATCTCGGACGGAACGTATGCTATCCACGTGACCCAATATGCCCATCCGACCCCGCAAGCCCAGACGGGAGAGATATGTTCTCGCGCATACCCGATGAACGAACTTGCCACAGGTTTGGCTACCGCAAGCTCACCCAAGCAAAGCATGACGCACAGCACGATCAGACCGCCGAGCAGATATGACAAGATAGCCGCCGGCCCTGCCTGTTCCAAAACATATCCGGTACCCAAGAAGTACCCACTGCCGATAATACCGCCCAGCGCAAGAAGCTGTAAGTGACGTGGTTTTAATCCTCGGCTGAGATTTTGTTCCTGCTCTTTCATGAGCTCCGTAACACTTCCCTTCTGTATACAGTATTAAGTGGTATCATTATACAACATTTTTCGCCATTTAACAGTATTTTTTACGAAAAAACCTAGGAATTTTTGCGGCCATACGGAAAAATCCTCCATTACCTCGCATCTCGACCAAAAGATATGCGATTTCCTCCCGTTTCCTACCATAACTGACTATCTACTAGGGTCTTTCTACGTGTGAAAACGATGCGCCCCTCTTGCCCCGAGCGATACCGATTCAGTATAATAGAAGAGAGGTGACATCATGAACGAATATTTGACCATACAAGGATACGGAGAAGCTGCATACATCATCCAGCGCTCCCGTTTCCTTACCTATATAACACCCGTAGAAACGGAAGAAGAAGCCGCCGCCTTCATCTCCCGCATC
>JAFPBC010000166.1 GCA_017390595.1 Selenomonadales bacterium
CAGTGGATATACTGTTATTAATTGATGATGTTTTATTTATTGATTTTGTTTTTTTAAATTGATGATGTTTTATTATTAAGATGAGAAGGGTCGTATCGCTTTTGATACGACCCTTTTATCTTTTTATTATGATTGGAAATAAAATTCGTTCATGTACGGTAAAACACAGATTCCCATACAACATCTTTGTTGTATGGGAATCTGTGTTTTTTCGGAACTTGCTGTTACGCTTTTTTGAACTTGTCAAAATCATCGAGAACAGCCTGCGACGGTTTGCCGCTGAGTTTGCTGACGATGATGATAGCGAGCATACCGAGGAAGAAGCCCGGTACGATCTCATAGAGGCCGAACCATGCGAATTTCTGCCAGATGAGTACCGTCGTACCACCGACGATGATACCCGCGATCGCGCCTGCTTTCGTCATGTTGCGCCAGAAGAGCGAGAGGAGGATGAGCGGGCCGAACGATGCGCCGAAGCCTGCCCAAGCGTACGCTACCATGCTGAGGACGAAGCTGTTCGGATCCATCGCGATCGTGACGGCGAGCGTTGCCATCGTTACGACCGTGATACGGCTGACGAGAACGAGATGCGACTGCGACGCGTTCTTGTTGAATACCGTTTTGTAGATATCCTGCGAGAATGCCGAAGCACTAACAAGAAGCTGTGCGGATGCCGTACTCATGATAGCCGCGAGAACTGCCGACATCACGATACCTGCCGGGAACGAGCTGAAGAGATCGTTCGCCATGACCATGAATACCTTCTCGATGTCTGCGCCCGTAAGCTCAGGTGTTACGTATACGCGGCCGATCATACCGACGAGAACTGCCGCCGCGAGCGAGATGATGACCCACGTCATAGCGATGTTCGTTGCGCGTTTGATCTCGTTTGCCGAGCTGATCGCCATGAAGCGAACGAGGATGTGCGGCTGACCGAGGTAACCGAGACCCCATGCCAAAGACGAGATGATAGCGATCGCGCCCGTTGCCTCACCGTTCATCACGAACGGATCGAAGAACTCGGGGAACTGCGTCGAAAGCGTTGCCACCGTCGGATCGACACCGCCGAGTGCCCATACAGCCGCCGTCGGAACAGCGATGATCGCGCAGAACATCATGATGCCCTGAATGAAGTCCGTCCAGCATACTGCCATGAAACCGCCGATGAACGTATACGATACGACGAGCACAGCACCGAGGATGAGAGCCATCGAGTAATCCATGCCCCAGATCGTCGTAAACAGCTTGCCGCTTGCGACGAAACCGCTCGACGAATAGAGAAGGAAGAAGATCAAGATAAAGATCGCCGCTACGACACGAAGCGCGACACCGTTATCGTGGAAACGGTTCTGCATATAGTCGGGAAGCGTGAGAGAATCGTTCGCGATCTCCGTATACTTACGAAGACGAGCCGCGATGAAATGCCAGTTCGCCCACGTACCGAGAATAAGACCGAGCGCGATCCAGCCTGCGTTGAGACCTGCGATATACGCAAACCCCGGCAGACCCATGAGCATCCAGCCGCTCATGTCCGATGCCTCCGCACTCATCGAAGTGACCCAGGCACCGAGCTTACGTCCGCCCAAGATATAGTCGGACATATTTTTGGTACGGTGATAGAAATAGATCCCTATCCCGATCATGACGCATATGTATAACGCAAATGCGGCCAAGAATCCAAAACTGAATGAAGCCATTAAAACCAAACCCTTTCTACTATCTTACTACTTTGAATAATAGTATTATTATACCGAATATTTGCATGAGATTGCAATATATTTTTTTGTGTATACATGTGAACCTAAGTGTTGGAAAACATACTAAATTAGGGTATAATTAAAAAGGATAAACTCGCTTGTGAAAGGAGCATCAGCCCCATGAACAAACAGTATGACATCATCATCATCGGCGGCGGTCCCGCAGGGATATTCGCCGCGTATGAACTCAGCCATAAAGCACCGTCGCTCAAGGTCGCCCTCTTAGAAGAAGGCCACGCTATCCGCGACCGTCGCTGTCCCATCTCCGAAGGCAAAGTCTCGCATTGCATCAACTGCAAGCCGTGCAGTATCATGCGCGGATTCGGCGGAGCGGGCGCATTCTCCGACGGCAAGTACAACTTCACGACGCAGTTCGGCGGCTGGCTCACCGACTATCTTCCCGAGAAGACGATCGAAGAGCTCATCGACTACGTTGACGCCATCAACCTCAAATACGGCGCGCCGCGTGAGTTTTTCTCCACGAAAAACAGCACCATCGGCAAAAAGGCGCTCCAGCACGGACTGCATCTCTTAGAGGCTAAGGTCCGCCACCTCGGTACCGAGAACAACTACCATATATTAGAACAAATATCAGACGTCCTCGACGAACGCATCGATATGACCTTCCATACAAAAGTCATATCCGTTGACAAGCGTGAAGACGGCACCTTCTGCGTCCATACCGACAAGGGCGACTATGAAGCGGCCTATGTCATCGCCGCTCCCGGCAGAAGCGGTGCCGAATGGTTCGCGGCCGAATGCCGCCGACTCGGCCTTGATCTCGTCAACAACCAAGTCGACGTCGGTGTTCGTGTTGAGATCCCCGCGGCCGTATTCGAGCATATCACAGACGAAGTCTACGAAGCCAAGCTCGTCTATCGGACAAAAGCGTACGGCGACCTCGTCCGTACCTTCTGCATGAATCCCAAAGGCTACGTCGTCGCGGAGAACACCGACGGCATCGCAGAAGATCGGTGTCAGCAGCAAAACCATCTCCAAATGGGAGACCGCCAAGGGGCTTCCGGATATTTCTCTGTTGCAGCCTTTGGCGCAGGCATTGGGAATCTCCATCATTGAACTGATGAATGGCGAGCATATTGCCAACCACAATATTTCTGCCAATATGCTGCGGTGTAAATTC
>JAFPBC010000167.1 GCA_017390595.1 Selenomonadales bacterium
ACTTGCGATATTCTATTTTATTGGCCTTGATTCCTGCTTGACCTGTCTGAAGATTCTATCAAAGTTTGTCATATCGTTCATGCGTTTCTGTCATCGTTTGTTTTTTGGGGAGTGGTCATCTTATCTCGATGACGTATTTTTCTACCATGTGGCACGGGCGGTAGCTTTCTTTTGCCTTACGGAGACCTTCTACGCCCATGTCTTCTTCTCGGTTGATGTAGGTCGCGCCTTCCCACGCATGGAGGCAGAACTCCTGATTGATGAGCGGATAGATGCCGCGGATATCGGCATTGCCCTTCTCTACGTGGATGACAGCGGTATCGGTGTTGAGCATCTCGCCGAAGGTAAGAGCTTCGATCTTGCCGTTGATACGCACCGCGCCGCCGACGAGCTCGAGCTCGGAAAAGTGTTCGAGCACTTCGAAGATGGCCTTGCGCTCGGCGGAGAGGACGGGGTCTTTGTAGCATTCGCGTTGTCTGCACCAGTCGCGTATCGATTCGATGCATTCGCCGATGTTGTCTTCGCTGACGGGGACGTATTCGTATTCGCACGTTTTCTTGAGCGCGTTGATGTGGTTCTTTTTGCCGTGGTATTTGCGACCTTTGAGCGTGGCGAGGTCTTCGCGAAGATAGACGTAGTCGAAGTCGTCGCGGTCGCTTTCGATGCGTGCCGACGGATAGGCATCGCGTACCCACTCGGCAAATTTTTTCTCGACACCGCGCATGACGAACGGCTGTTTTTTGTCTTTGAAATACGCGATCCAGTCGTCCATGACGGCGCGGACGTTCTCTTCCGTACCGAACGGTTGGATGGCATATTCGTCGTCTTCCCATGCGGCTTTGACGAGGAGACAGTTTTTATATTCTGCCCATTCGATGTGATACGCTTCGCGCCACATGAAGAGGTTCGTAAACGTAAAGTGTGCATTTTCGCAGTACTGTGCGTGAAAATATGAGTTGAAGAGCGCGCGGTCTGCGAATGTGATCGGTTGAAACTGTATTTCCACCGTAATATCCTCCTTGATGAATAGTCGGCTCGACTGTTATCGTGCTGTTATCGCGTAGTGTTCTACGCACCGACCTGTTTTATGATACAAAAAGCGTCGCCTGCAGTTAGGCGACGCTTCTTTGCGTCTTCTTATAAGAAGTAACGTACGCCGGATGCGAAGATCTGCTGATCTTTGTCGCCCGGGATATTTTTGGCAACGTGCGTGCCGAGACGTTCGGAGTGACCCATTTTACCGAGGACACGACCGTCCGGGCTGGTGATACCTTCGATGGCTTCCATGGAGCCGTTCGGGTTGAACGGAATGGTGTTCATCGGGTTGCCGTTGAAGTCAACGTACTGCGTCGCGATCTGACCGTTTGCGCGGAGCTGGTCGATGACAGCCTGCGGAGCTACGAAGCGGCCTTCACCGTGCGATACGGCGATGGAATGCGTGCTGCCGAGTTCGACGCCGCTGAGCCACGGGGAGAGCTTGGATACGACTTTCGTCTGTACCATGCACGATACGTGACGGCCGATGTTGTTGTACGTGAGCGTCGGCATATCGGGCGTGAGGTCGACGATCTTGCCGTACGGTACGAGGCCGAGTTTGATAAGTGCCTGGAAGCCGTTGCAGATACCGAGCATGAGACCGTCTCTGTTTTCGAGAAGTTCTGTGATGGCTTCTTTGATACGCGGGTTGCGGAGCATTGCCGCGATGAATTTACCCGAGCCGTCAGGTTCGTCACCTGCGCTGAAGCCGCCCGGAAGCATGAGGATCTGCGCTTTGTTGATAGCTCTGACCATCGCTTCGATCGATTCTTCAACTGCCTGCGGCGTGAGGTTTTTCACGACGAACGTTTCAGCAAGCGCGCCTGCGTTTTCAAACGCTTTTGCCGTGTCGTATTCGCAGTTGATGCCCGGGAATACAGGGATGAATACACGCGGTTTTGCCACGTGGATATTGCTGTGTGCTTTGCCGACTTTGTCGGAGAGTGCGAGCGTCGGTACTTTTTCTTCTGCTTTTGCCTGCGTCGGGAAGATCTTTTCGAGCGGAGCCGTCCAGACTGCTTCTGCTTTGTCGAGCGGAAGGACGAAGCCGTGTGCGCGAAGTTCTTCTTCTGCGATGGTCTGACCTGCGTCAACGATCTCTGCATCGAGGCCGTCGAAGAGGGCTACCGTTTCGCCTGCCGCGAGTTCTACGAACATCGAGCCGTAGAGCGGAGCGAAGAGGTCTTCTTTGGCAACGGTGAGCTCTGCACCGATGCGGTTACCGAGTGCCATTTTCGTTGCCGCGAGAGCCACACCGCCGAATCGAAGTGCCGATGCGGAGATAATTTTGCCGTCTGCGATGAGGTCGGAGATGCGAGCGAAGATAGCGTTGAGCTGAGCGAAGTCTACCATGTCACGCTCGTCGATGCGTGCTTTGACGAGTGCGAGACGGTTGCCTGCCGCTTTGAATTCAGGCGAGATGGCACGAGCCGCAGGCATAACATTGACGGCAAACGATGCGAGCGTCGGCGGAACATCGAGGTCGTTGAACGTACCGCTCATGGAGTCTTTACCGCCGATAGCAGGGATCTCGAACTGCTGTTGTGCATAGAGACCGCCGAGAAGTGCGGCTGTCGGTTTGCCCCAGCGTTTCGTGTCTGTGCCGAGTTTTTCGAAGTATTCTTGGAACGTGAGACGGATCGTTTCGCGACGACCGCCGAGAGCGACCATTTTCGCTACCGATTCAACGACTGCATAGAGCGCGCCGTGGAACGGGCTCCAGGAGAGAAGGTGCGGGTTGCAGCCGAACGTCATAGCCGTAGCCGTGGACGTATCGCCCGAGAGTACCGGGAGTTTTGCGACCATACCTTCCGGAGGTGTCATCTGATATTTACCGCCGAACGGCATAAGCACTGTGCTTGCGCCGATGGTGGAGTCGAAGCGTTCTACGAGACCTTTCTGACTGCATGCGTTGAGGTCTGCGAGAAGCGCGAGCCATTCTTTTTCAAGCTCTTCTTTCGTTTCCGCTTTCGGGAAGTTTCTGAGATAGCTGTCTTCGGACGGAGCGGCGATAGCGACTTTCGTCTGCTGTTGTACGCCGTTCGTGTCGAGGAATGCACGGCTGAGGTTTACAACGTGGTTGCCGCGCCAGAAGATCTCAAGGCGAGCATCGTCCGTTACGTGTGCAACGACCGTTGCTTCGAGGTTCTCTTCCTGTGCATAGCGAATGAATTCTTCTGCGTTTGCGCCGTCTACGACACAGCTCATACGTTCCTGCGATTCGGAGATAGCAAGTTCCGTGCCGTCGAGGCCTTCATATTTTTTCGGTACTTTGTCAAGGTCGATGACAAGACCGTCTGTCAATTCACCGATGGATACGGATACACCGCCCGCACCGAAGTCGTTACAACGTTTGATCATGCGGCTGACGATCGGGTTGCGGAACAGACGCTGGATCTTACGTTCTGTCGGCGGGTTACCTTTCTGTACTTCCGCGCCGCACGTCGTGAGCGATTCTTCCGTATGTTCTTTCGACGAGCCCGTTGCACCGCCGCAGCCGTCACGGCCCGTACGACCGCCGACTAAGATGACGACGTCACCTTTCTGCGGTTTTTCACGGACGACATTTTCTTTCGGAGCGGCAGCGATAACAGCACCGATCTCCATACGTTTTGCGATGTAGCCCTGATGATAGAGCTCCTGTACCTGACCCGTCGCGAGACCGATCTGGTTACCGTAGGAGCTGTAACCTGCGGCTGCCGTCGTCGTGATTTTTTTCTGCGGGAGCTTGCCCGGGAGCGTATCGTCGATCGACGCACGCGGATCGCCCGAACCCGTTACGCGCATTGCCTGATAGATGTAGGAACGGCCCGAGAGCGGGTCGCGGATAGCACCGCCAAGGCAAGTTGCCGCGCCGCCGAACGGTTCGATCTCCGTCGGATGGTTGTGCGTTTCGTTTTTGAACATGACGAGCCAGTCTTCTTCTTTACCATTGATG
>JAFPBC010000168.1 GCA_017390595.1 Selenomonadales bacterium
ATCGCAACGAATGCAGATAATATCGCAACGAATGCGAACGATATCGCAACGAATGCGAACGATATCGCAACGAACGCGATGAATATCCAGCAGAACGCGAGCGGTATCATGAATCTCGGACAACAGCTCAATACGCTCGATCGTCGTGTAGATAAGGTCGGTGCAGGCGCGGCGGCTCTCGCGGCTCTCCATCCGCTCGACTATGATGCAGAGAACAAGCTTTCGTTCGCGGCAGGTATGGGTAACTACGGCGGCGAAACGGCAGGCGCAGTCGGTGCGTTCTATCGTCCGAACGAAAATGTCATGTTCAGTATCGGCGGTACGGCAGGCAACGGCGAAAACATGGTCAACCTCGGCGCGTCGTTCGCTATCGGCAAAGGCTCGAGCGGTGTGGCAAAATTGAGCAAAGCCGAGCTCGTTACAGCGATCAAAGATGTCAAAGCCGAAAACAGCGAGCTGAGACACGAGATCAACAATGCAAAAGCAGAAAATCAGAAGCTGCAGGAACGCATTGCGAAATTGGAAGAAATGGTCTTGAAATTGGCAGGCAAATAAGGTCGGTCGATATGGCAGGTCGTCGTTTGTCGGCAGAGATAAAAAAAGCACCCTTTATGAGGGTGCTTTTTTATATAGAAGGAAAATAAAAAAGAGACCTTCTCGAGAGGTCTCTTTTGTCGTTATCAGAAGTTGAGGAATTCGGGGGCAGGCAGTTTGGGTGCCTGTTTGGTATGGAGCGTGGGGAGTACGTTGTCGTTGATGTACCATTCGGACGGGTTGTTCGTCGCGAGCTGGGACGGTGTGGCGATGCCTACGGCGACTGCGTAGGTGTCGAAGATCTCGCCGTAGTAGTCTTCGTTTTCTTCGGCGAGGTTGGGGTTCTGTTCGTGGGTGAGCTGACCGAAGCGGCGGATGGCTTTATCGGCGAGGCGCGGTGCTTCGTTTTTGTCGAGGTCTTCGACGATGGTCATCATCATGTGTACTTGTTTTTGCTCGGTATCTACTTTGAAGGTTGCCGAGGTGACGTACGGATATTTTACTTTGTTGCTGAATTCTTTTTCCAGTTGTGTGCAGATAGCTGGGTAGTCGAGGTCGAGGTTCGGCGGTACTTTTTCTTCTGCGCGGAATCCGAAGTGGAGACCTGCGAGTACGCCGATGATGAGGAGCATGGTGAGGAGTTTTCGTGTAAGAGAGGTGCCTTCTTCGGGGCGACGTCTGCGGCGTCTGCGTTCTCTCGGTTGTCTTGTTTCTTCCATAGTATATCTTCCGTTTCTGTGTAGATTTTATCTTTGATATCATACCATATTTTCGGCGTGTTTAAAAGAGGGGATATCTTGGCGAAAAATGCAAAAAAGTTGAAAAAGGGGGCGGTTTTTTTGTGGAGCGGTATTGAATTTCTTATGGAAGTTTTGTATATTTAAAAAATGAAATATAAGGTTTCATATAGATATAAATAAAAACAAGAATGGGGGAAGATTTGTGGGTAATCCTGTTTGGGATACGACGCTGTTTTTGTCGTCGCTGTCCTGTCTGTTGGCGGGCGTTATCCTGCCGATGCTGTGTTTGCGGCACGGGCGAATGGCGAATGCTGCGGCGTCTGTGTGCGGGGCTGTCGGTGGTACGCTCGGTATGGTGTGCGGTGGTAGTATTCTTCTGGCACACAGTGAGGTGACGCTTCATTTGTGGAGCGTGACTGCGGGTCTGCCGCTTATTTTGCACGTCGATGTGCTGAGCGCGTTTTTCTTGATGCTGATTTCGGCGGTGTCTGTGGCGGCGGCTTTTTATTCGTATGGATATAACAAGGGCTATTACGGTCAGAAGAATGTGGCGTACCTCGGTGCGCTGATCAATCTGTTCGCGTTGTCGATGATGGCTGTGGTGACGGCGTCGAGTGCGTTTTCGTTCCTCGTGGCATGGGAGCTGATGTCGATCGTGTCGTTTATGCTCGTTATGTTCGAGTATGAGAAGCCGGAGGTTCGTTCGGCGGGCTATTTGTATGCGGCGATGACGCATATCGGGACGGTCTTTTTGACGATCAGTTTCCTTCTTTTCTATTTCTATACGGGCAGTATCTCGTTCGATGCGTTCCGCGCGGACGCGGCGGGTATGCCGATGGATGTGAAGTCGGCTATCTTTGTGATGTGTCTTATCGGGTTCGGTACGAAGGCGGGTCTTTTACCGCTTCATATCTGGCTTCCGCGCGCGCATCCTGCGGCGCCGAGCAATGTGTCGGCTCTGATGTCGGCTGTTATGCTGAAGACGGCGGCGTACGGTATGTTCCGTGTGTGCTTCGATTTCCTCGGCTACGGTGAAATGTGGTGGGGTTTCGTGCTTATCCTTGTCGGTGTCCTCTCTGCGGTGGGTGGTATCCTGTTTGCGCTGAATGAGAACGATATGAAGCGTTTCCTTGCGTTTTCGAGTGCGGAGAATATGGGTATCATCTTCGCGGCGATGGGTGCGGGGCTTTTGTTCCAGACGCATGGTTGGCATTTCTTGGCGGCGGCGGCTATCATGGCGATGCTGCTCCACTGCATCAGTCACGCGCTGTTTAAGGGACTGCTCTTCTTCGGTGCGGGTTCGGTGCTTCACGCGACGCATACAAAGGATATCAATGAGCTGGGCGGTCTGATCCGTCGTATGCCGCGTACGGCTGTGCTGTTCCTTGTGGGCGGTATGAGCATGGCGGCGCTTCCTCCGATGTCGGGTTTTATCAGCGAGTGGGCGGTGCTTCAGTCGATGCTTCGCCTCGGCTTTGATTCGTCTATCATCTGGGTGCAGATAACGGGTTGTCTCGCGGCGGCGGCGCTTGCGCTGGCGGGCGGTATGGCTTTGATGGCTGTGGTAAAACAGTTCGGCGTGGCGTTTTTGGCGATGCCGAGAAGCGAGAAGGCGGAGCACGCGCATGAGTGTTCGCTGTGGATGCAGTTCGGTATGGTGCTTCTTGTGATTCCGATGCTGGCGTTCGGCTTGTTCCCGCAGGCGGCGCTGTCGTTTATCAGCGGTATCACGTGCAAGTATTTCTTTACGGCGGTATGGTCGGATATGGTGTTCTATGTGCCGTTCGTACAGTCGGAGACGGTGTCGGCTTCGATGGCGGCAGGTTCTCTCGTGCTTATCCTGGTGGCTGTTCTTATCGGTCTTCGTTTGGCGGTGGGCAAAGGCAAGCTCCGTTATTCGCCGACGTGGAATTGCGGTACGACGCTGACGAGCCGTATGGGCTTCAACGGTACGAGTGCTTCTCACTCGATGCTGAAGGTGTTCCGCGGTGTGTCTCATCTGACCGATGAGGCTGTGGTGACGAAACGTCATGCGAGCTATCCGCTTCGTATGGCTGTCGGTGCGAAGGCCGATCTCGGCGCGGAGGACAAGCTGTATCGTCCTGTGGTGCGTTTGACGATGAAGCTGTCGCAATATGTAAAACGAATTCAAGACGGGGACTTGCAGGCATATCTGGCGTATATGGTATGTGCGCTGATATTGGCTCTCCTCGGATTGTTCTCATAAGGAGGGGTGTTCGATGCAGTTTGATATGATGACGATATTGTGGGCGTTTGTCCATGTTGTTCTTATTGCGGCTGTGGCTCCGTTCGTCGAGGGTGTTATCCGTACGGCGAAGGCGAGAATGCAGTCCCGCCGCGGCGCAGGCCCTCTCCAGCCGTATCGCGACTTGTGGAAGTATCTTCGCAAGGATGCGGTGTTCTCCGAACATTCTTCGTGGCTCTCGCGTTTTACGCCGTATATCTCTATCGCGGGGATGCTTACGGTGGGATTGATGATTCCGATGGTAGAGATGCACGCTCCGCTTGCGTGGGCAGGGGATTTTCTCTTGATGCTCTATTTGTTCGGGTTGGTTCGTTTCTTCACGACGCTTACGGCATACGACGCGGGCAGTTCGTTCGGCGGTATGTGTTCGGTGCGTGACTTGATGCTGTCGGCTATCGCGGAACCTGCGATGATACTCGGTGCGATGGCTATCCTTTTGAAGATCGGTACGATGAATCTCGTGCAGGCTGTCGCTATGATCGACGCGAAGCCCGATCTTATCTTGGAACCTACATATGTGCTTGCTCTGATCGCGATGGGTATCGTGCTGATTGCCGAGACGGGTCGTATCCCTGTCGACAATCCCGATACGCATCTTGAGCTGACGATGATACATGAGGGGATGCTCCTTGAGTATTCGGGTCGTTATCTCGGCTTGATGCTCTGGGCGGCGCAGATCCGTCAAGTGGTGCTTTACAGCATCTTCATCGCGCTCTTTTGTCCGTGGGGCATGGTGATGGGCGCGTCGGTCGGTGCGTGGGCACTTGCGCTCGGCTGTTTCGTGGTGAAACTGTTGGTACTCGGTCTTGTTTTGGCAGTCGTTGAGACGCTGTACGCGAAGATGCGACTTTTCCTTGCGCCGAAGCTGTTGGCATCGTCGATGGTGCTGTCGGTCTTGGCG
>JAFPBC010000169.1 GCA_017390595.1 Selenomonadales bacterium
AAAACTATCATCATCCTCGTGCTCCTTTACTTCATCCTTGCCGTACTCGGCGTGCTTATGGCATTCGCGATGATGGGGCTGTGATCAAATAATCTGACTTATATGAAAAATTCCGAATAACAGTCGTCACTTCCCTCGGAAAGGGCAGGATTTCTCCAAGCTATGGCGAAATCTTTGCTAAAGGGGAAAATCTTGGGGGAGGAAACGATGATGCTCATTCGGGCGGTGACAACAGTCGCACTGTATTGTCCTCGGTGCGGAAAACTGAATCTGCATGACATCTCGCATTTTGCGGTCGGGCATGAGCCGAGCGACCTCGTATGTTCGTGCGGGTATCAGCAAGCCACCGTTATGCGGGCGGGTGCGTTCCAATTCGAGCTCACGATCCCGTGCGTCATGTGCCAATCGACACATCATCTCTTTTTCGACCGCCGTGTGCTTCGCCATATCGAAGTCGAAAAGATCTATTGCCCGAGCGAGAACTTCGAACTCGGTTTCATCGGTCGCCACGATGCGATTGAAGCAACACGCCACCTGCACAAAAGCGAGTTTTGCAGACTGTGGCAAGACGGCACGAGCGAAGAAGATATCCGCAGTCAGCAGATCGTCCTCGAAGTCTTGAACAAAGTGCATGACATCGCCGGCGAACAGCATATCTACTGTATGTGCGGCGCGCATCAAATGACAGCAGACCTTCTTCCCGAAGGCGTGCTCCTCACGTGTCTGTCGTGCGGGAGCTACGAGCTGATACCTGCCACCGAAGCAGTATTGGCAAGGCTCTATGAAACAGACAGCATCGTTATGACAGGCATAGAAGCCATGTCACACGAAAAATAACCAAGCTAACCGTATCCGATCGTTAGATCGGACAGTTATACATTCTCCGATCATATCGGAAACAATATATCAAAATGAGGTAGGGGGAACATTATATGGATCGTGAATTAGCGTTAGAACTGGTCAGAATTACCGAAAAAGCCGCAGTAGCATCCGGTCGCTGGATGGGTCTCGGCATGAAAAACGAAGCAGACGGTGCGGCAGTAGACGCGATGCGTAAAGCATTCGACAAAGTAGCTGTCAGCGGTCTCGTCGTTATCGGCGAAGGCGAAATGGACGAAGCTCCGATGCTCTACATCGGTGAAGAAGTAGGTCTCGGTGGTCCGGAGATCGACATCGCTGTTGACCCGGTAGAAGGTACGAACCTTATTGCAAAAGGACTTCCGGGCTCCATCGCCGTTATGGCGATCGCTCCGCGCGGATGCCTCTTGAATGCACCTGATATGTATATGGAAAAACTTTGCGTAGGTCATCGCGGTAAAGGCCGCATCGACATCGCGGCTCCGGTTCGTCAGAACGTGCTCAGAGTAGCAGATGCTATGAACCGTGACGTAAAAGACATGGTAGTCGTTATCCTCGACCGTGAACGCCATGAAAGCATCATCCGCGAAGTCCGTGACACGGGCGCTCGCGTTAAACTCATCAGCGACGGTGACGTTTCGCCGGCAGTCAGCGTTGGTATCGAAGGCAGCGGTGTACATATGCTCATCGGTACAGGCGGTGCTCCGGAAGGCGTTATCGCGGCAGCCGCGCTCAAATGCCTCGGCGGCGACATGCAGGCTCGCCTCTGGCCGGAAAATGATGACGATATCGAACGTGCGAAAAAAATGGGCATCACCGATGTGAAGAAGATCCTCACCATCGACGACATGGTAAAAGGCGACGAAGCATTCTTCGTTGGTACAGCTATCACGCAGTGTGACTTCCTTGAACCTGTCCGTTACTTCAAAGGCGGCGCAAGAACGAACTCCGTCGTTATGCGCGCTTCCACGGGTACGGTACGCTTCATCGATGCGATCCACCGTTTTAACGCACAAGCTGTCTCTGTTCGTTTCAAATAAGAAGAGCATGCAGCGCCGCAGGCAGAAATGCCTGCGGTTTTCTTTTTTTCTGTGCATGACACGCTCCTTTTTTCGAGATACTAGAGAAAAAAGGGGGCGAAGCGATGCGTGTATATTATCATTGCGACTTGTGCGGACGAGGTGTGGCACAGCTGGAGCTCGACGCGGTCGACGAGACGAAATTGGGGCTCGATTGCTTGACTGCCGAAGAGCGCGACGATATAATATCAGTAGATGAAACAGGCATCATGCATATCAAGACGCTGTGCGACCGTTGCGTCGATACGCTCGGTCTCGACGAGGTACGCACGATGAGAAGCAGTCTTTACAGCAGGATACAATAACAGGGCTTTGGCACGTTGCCAAAGCCCCTTTTGTGCAGAAGGAGGAACGCTATGGAACGATTATTTCGTGTGCTGAAGAATGATAAGTCATATCGGGAAGTGCTCTCTTGCCGAGAGCATGGTAAAAGCGCACTCGTATACGGTGCTTCGGGCAGTGCCAAGCACGCGCTCATCGCATCCGTCTATCGTGAGGACCCGCGGATGATGCTCGTCGTCACCTCCGCAGGCGAGGGGCTCAGACAGATGGCAGACGACCTCGGTGCGCTCCTTCCCGAGGTGCAGATAGAGGTGCTTCCTGCCGCCGATCTTATCATGGCAGACGGCTTGACGAAAAACAGCACGCTCACAGCGAGACGGCAAGCCATCTTCAGCGCGATGGTACGCGGAGAAAAGCTCATCGTCCTTGCCGATACGGAAGCATCGTCGCAGAAGGTGCTCCCGCGTCAAGCGTTCGCCGACAGTCGTCTCGTCATTCGCGAAGGCGATATCATCGAGCGAAAACAGCTTGCCGAGATGCTCGTCAAAGCAGGCTACGAACATAGCGCGCGTGTCGAAGGCGCAGGCGAATTTTGTGTACGCGGCGGTATCATCGATGTCTATCCGACGCATCGCAAGAATCCGTACCGCATCGAATTTTTTGACGATGAGATAGACTCTATCCGTATGTTCGATGCCGAAACGCAATGCTCGTTAAAGTCGGTCGAAGAAGTCGAAGTCATCCCTCGGACGGTCGTTACGGGCGCGCCCATCGACCCGCTCTTTTCGTATCTGGCAGACGATGCGCATCTCATCATCGACGAGACGAGCCGTCTTGCCGAAGAACTGAAGAAACTGCGCCACGAAAGCGTTGAACAGGCAGAGCGTCTCTCCGCGTGGGACGAGTGGCTGGCCGAAGCGGAAAAACACGCACCGCTCTACTTATCGCTGATGATGCAAAAAGGAATGGGTCGTCTCGACGCCCTCATCGGCATCACATCTCGCGGTATCGCGCCGTATCATAAGCAGGTAGACCTTTTTTACGACGATGTACGTGAATGGCTCGCAAGCGGATGGCAGACGGCTCTGTTCGTCACGAACGAAGACAAAGCACGCGGTATCATGCGCTCGCTTCATGAAGCGGGCATCAGCGCGGTGCTTGCCAACCGAGGCGATGCGTGGCACGAGGATAAGGTGCTCGTCTTTTTCGGCGTGCTGTCGCAAGGGTTCGAAGTCCCCGCGGCCAAGCTCGCCGTCATCTCGGAACGTGATATCCTC
>JAFPBC010000020.1 GCA_017390595.1 Selenomonadales bacterium
GCAAGTACGATGATAAGGGATATTACGATCGCAAAGATCGGTCTATCGATAAAAAACTTTGCCATTCGTGTTCCCCCTTACTGAGCGTCAAACGTCAGTTTCAACTGTTCTGCCGTTGCCATCGTGACGTTGAGCTGTGCACCTTCCTGGAGTTTGGTCAGACCTTCTACTACGACAACATCCTCTGTCGTAAGGCCGGACTCTACGATCCAATAGCTGCCGACTTTGTCGCCGAGGGTAACTTCACGGCTGACGGCTTTGTTTTCTTCGCCGACTACCGTAACGAACGTTTTTTCAAGCACTTGCTGTACCGCACGCTGCGGGATAAGAAGTGCGTCATCGCGCATACCGCCCGAGATCGTTACACGACCGAACATACCCGGGATGAGCGTATGCTGCGGGTTGTTGAACTGCGCTTTGATAAGGAGCGAACCTGTCGACTGACCGAGCGCGCGGTCGATCTGCTGTACTTTACCGATACCTGCATATTCTTTGCCGTTAGAAAGTACGAGCGTTACCTCGGAGCCCCATTTCGAAGGGATAGCACCTTGGTTAGCCTGCGCCAACGCGAGATATTCGTTTTCGCTCATATTAAACTGTACATAAACGGGATCTACCGTCGATACGGTCGCAAGCGTCGTGCCGCCCGCCGTAACGAGAGTACCGACTGCTACGTCGGAAAGGTCCATACGACCATTGACAGGCGATACGACTACCGTATCTTCAAGGTCGTCTTGTGCGCGTTCTACAAGTGCGCGCATCGCAGCGACCGAAGCCTCATATTGGCTCTCGATGCTTTTTTGCGTATCGTACTGCTGCTTGGAGATCGCGTTCTGCTCAACGAGCTCCGCGTAACGCTGTGTATCGCGTTTCGCGTTGGCAAGGCGAGCTTCCGCGTCGGCAAGATTTGCCTTCGCATTGTAGAGAGCCGCTTCATACTGACGGCTGTCGATACGGAACAGCGGCTGGCCTTTGCGGACCGTGTCACCGCCCGATACCATCTTCTCTACCAGGATACCGCCCACACGCGACTGCACTTTGACTTCATCACGAGCCGCAACCTGGCCCGCGTAAGTATAGCGAAGCGGAACATCATGCGTCGTTACCTGCATCGCTTTGACCGCGATACCCTGTGCCCCCTGCTGAGGCGCATCGGAACCACAGCCCGCGATCGCGCACGCGACCATCATCACAGCCGCCAGCATCGCGCCGAGCTTCTTCTTTTTGTTTTTCCAAAACACTCTGTTTTCCCCCTTTTTTTCATTCCACTCGCATATCATCATCTATAATATCATCACGCCAAACAGTACAAGACCTTGACGATGCCTGCTGTCATTTGGTATGATAATCCATAGATGATGACTGTCCGAGGTCGATCTATCATAGTAAATAAATTTTTACTTGTTAAATATACCGCAATATTGCAATACAGTCAAGCAAAAAGAACACAAAGGAGCCTTTTCGATGCAAGAAAAAAACACTCAACAGCCACATTATGAATTCGCGCAGAGCCTGCTCGAAATACTCATCTTCGTACACGAATATCTCGTCGACAACATGCGTGCTTCGATGAGCCCGAACCACTACCGCACGCTTATCATGCTCAAGCATTTCGGCCCCGACAACATGGGTTCGCTCGCCAAAAAGATCGCCGTCTCCAAACAGCAGATGACGCCGATCATCGACCGTCTCGCCAAAGAAGAGCTGATCGTTCGCATACCGAGCGAAGCAGACCGCCGTATCATCAATATCGCATTGACGGAGAAAGGCGAAACGCTCCTCAAATCGAACCTCGACAAGTGCCACACGCTCATCCGCGAAAAGCTGTGCGCGAACGCAACAGAAGAAGAGATGCGTACTGCCGCCGAGCACCTCAAAAGCGGTATGCTCCTCATCCGTCGCTGTCTCGACAACTAAACACGCTCCCGACGAAAAGAAGCCACCCGATAATGGGTGGCTTTTCTTATTTTGCGCGGTCTTTCGTTTGCGTATACAGCCCTGCGGACGGTGCCCGAGAGCAAACGATGTCATTTTGACGATACTTCCGCCCGCACCGCCCGCTTGCACACCGAGCAGATCGCGATACCGTTGACGATCATCACCACACCGCCGCATTTGATATGTCTGAGCATCATACGTTCACCCCTTCAGACCCATTGTATGCAAGGAGGGAGAGAAGAATACGTGGAGAGGCTTGCGGGAGCGAAGTTTCTTTTTTTGTCGTGCGTATCAAGCTCGCAAAAAGGGCTTGGTCGTGATAGATAGTCTTGCCTACTTTTTTTACCTTTCTTTGTGGCGCAAAGTGCGAAGAACATCTTGTCGGTAATATTTTGTCCCTCCTTCCCCTTCTTTCTTGCGCCGCCCAAGAAAGAAGCAAAGAAGCTCTCGGGTTCCACGTACGTCCTCGGAGTACGTACTCACTCCTGCGTTTCGTTAGCGGTCGTGTCTGCGATTAAAAGCGAAATGACACGACCGCGTGTCGGAACTCGCATCACATTCGTTCGCTCAAACATCCGACACAATGCACTTCACTTCCTCGCATCGCGTACTTCGCCGAGGACTTCCTAACGAACCCGAACCCGTTGAGAAAGATTTAGGATGAAAAAAAATACATAGCACGAGCCAAAGCATTACTCTATCTATGCCTCCCTCTGACGAGGGAGGTGGCATGGCATCGCCATGACGGAGGGAGAGATATCCTTCCGCACACAAAAAAGTCGCTCACCATCACAGCAAGCGACCAGATATCCGATATTACTTTGCATACGCGCCTTTTGACCGATAGAACAGATACGACACGAGAACGCCGAGAAGCGAGGTAAACGCAAGGAAGTAGAAGGCGATATCCATGCCGTACGCGGAGACGATATTCCCTGTGATGACAGGCATAACAGTCATACCGATGGCATAGAGAGCCTGATGATACCCCATCGCGGTAGAACGCTTCGTCTGCGGAACGTCCTGCATCGCCTCACTCGTGCAATACGAGAACAAGACCCCCGTCGAGATGCCCGCGAACATCTGCACACCGTAGAACGCGACCGCAGTCGGTGCGTGCGGTACCAAAACGCAGTAAAACACGAGCGCAAGCGACGACAGCGGTACCCACACCTTCGCCCCGAATCGAGACGCAAAGTCCGACGCGGCAAAATACGAGCTGACGACAGCCGCGATGATATACACCACCGCACACATCCCGATCTCCCACTCCGTCGCACCGATACGGCGCGCCGCCTCAGCCGTAAACGACATACTCGTCGACATCATGATGCCCTGCTGAACGAGCGCGAACATCGAAAACAAAATAAGCCGCTTATCCTTATACACTGTGATAAGCTCCCGTACTTGAAGCGGCTCGCGCGCGACCTTCTCCTCGCGGATACAAAGCGATAAGACAAGTGCCGCCCCGCTCACGAGCGCACCCGCCATACAGAGAAAACTCATCCCGCTTGACGCATACGACACCGTACTAAGGAGAAACCCGCAGAAAATACCGATATTATTCGCCGCAATGATGCGTCCCGTCGACTGCTGGAGCTTCTCCCGCGCAAAATACGTCGCAAACAGCACCATAAACGAGATCCACATCCCCGACGCCAGACCCGACAAAAGATTCGCCGCCAAAAAGCCCTCCGCGTTCGGAAACATGACGCGAAGCACAGACGCAAGCCCTGCCGCCGCCACACCGAATACGATAAATCCCTTATGACGACCGATACGATCCGCCGCCAGTCCGATCGGCATACGCGCCAGAAACTGCGTCAATCCATACGCGCCCACGACGACACCGACCATCGCGCTCGTCGTACCCATCTCAATAAGAAACGGCGTCTGATACGGCACATACACATACTGCGCGAACCAAAACATACTCACTATAACAAGAAGAAGCGTCCGCTTCCCTGCCAACGCACCCATACCTTCGCCCCCATCAACCATGATCTCTTATGTTAACGTGTTCGCCAAACAAAAGGCAAAACCTGCCGACACCCACCGTCAGACAAAATAAAAAAGCCTTGTACGAATGTACAAGACTCTGCTTTTCATATGGCGGAGTGGGTGGGATTCGAACCCACGTGCCGCTATCAACGGCAAACGCATTTCGAGTGCGCCTCGTTATGACCACTTCGATACCACTCCGTATTAAGCTATTTACTTCTTTCGACGTTCACGGAAAAAATCCTTCATCAAAATTCTGCATTCTTCCTCACGAACACCCGCTCTGACCTCGATGCGATGATTCAGTCCGCTGTGATTCGTAATATTGAACAGCGACTCGACCGCGCCTGCCTTATAATCGGCGGCACCGTACACCAGTCTGTCAATACGGCTCATCACGAGCGCACCCGCACACATCGGGCAGGGCTCTATCGTAACATATAATGTCGCGCCTGTCAACCGCCAATGTCCGATCTTCTCACAAGCTCTTCTGATCGCCAGCACCTCAGCGTGTGCCGTCGCGTCATGACCTGTCTCTCTCAGATTGTACGCGGTCGCAATGACCTCGCCGTCCTTTACCACGACAGCGCCGATCGGAACCTCGCCGAGCTCATACGCCTTACGCGCCTCAGCAAGTGCCAAGCCCATATATTCCTCATCGTTCATATCGGCTCACCACACATTCCAAATATGCTACCCAATTATTATATCAGAACCGACTGCCCTGATGCAAGAACTTTTTTCTCGCACGCACACAGCAAATACTGCATTTTCTTTTATCTTTCAAACAAAATTCAAATAAACTTCCTATATGATATAAGCATAACATATTCTGCCACAGACTACTTAGCCTATGGATAGATCAAACAGCACCCTTGAGGAGGGGAATCCATATGAAACGATCACTGCTCGCAAGCGCACTCATCACCATGCTCATCACCGCGACCGCCTTCGCAGGCGATGCAGAAGCCGCACCGAATCGCGGCGGCCACAGAGGAGGCGCACCGCACCAATCCACCCAAGTCCAAAAACAAAGACCACCGCAGGCTCGTCCGCACAAAGCACCGCAGATGAAACCGCAGAGAACGCAGTCGCCAAGACCCGCACAAGTAAAACAACGCCCCGAGGCGCGCCCCATGCCAAAACAGGCTCAGCCTGCCAAGCGACCTACGACTACGGTAAAACCACAGCAAAGACCGCAGGCAAGACCTGACGTGAAGCCTCAGCAAAGACCGCAGGCAAGACCTGAGATGAAGCCTCAGCAGAGACCGCAGACGAGACCTGAGATGAAGCCTCAGC
>JAFPBC010000170.1 GCA_017390595.1 Selenomonadales bacterium
AATGCTTCCATCACCGCAGCTACCATCGCATCTACCGATTCGGCATTCGAGATGTCAGCCTGTACAAGGATCGCTTCCCCACCGTTTTGTTCGATTATCTGTTTCACTTCTTCGGCAGCCGCTTGATTTCCTGCATAATTCACAGCAATTTTCGCACCGCTTTTCGCCAAACGAATAGCGACCGCACGGCCGATACCACGAGAAGCACCCGTTACAAGAGCAACTTTACCTTCTAACTGCATTTTAACGAACCTCCTTGAAATAAGCAAGCGTTTTCTCAAGCGAATCCGCATTCTCTACATTCAAAAGATTCATGCCTTTAATGATCTTTTTCGTAAGACCCGTAAGGACTTTGCCCGGACCCGATTCAACAAACGTATCGGCACCGAAAGCTACCATCTCAGCTACGCAGTCTTCCCACATAACAGGATGATCTGCCTGCGTTACGAGAAGGTCGCGGATCTGTTTTGCATCCGTTACCATTTTACCCGTTACGTTAGCAACAACAGGGATCTGTGCATCATTGATCGTGATCTTATCAAGCTCAACAGCCAATTTCTGTGCTGCCGGAGCCATGAGCGTGCTGTGGAACGGAGCACTTACCGGAAGAAGTACTGCGCGTTTTGCACCGGCTTCTTTCAAGAGCTCATTTGCTTTTTCAACACTTGCCGTTTTACCTGCGATAACGATCTGACCCGGGCAGTTGAAGTTAACTGCCTGTACACAACCGCCGTCGTTCGATACACTGCCGCAAATGTCAACGACCGTCTGTCTGTCAAGACCGAGAACAGCCGCCATTGCACCCTCGCCTACCGGTACAGCTTCCTGCATATACGTACCACGTTTATGAACGAGAAGTACAGCATCTTCAAAAGCCATCGCACCTGCAGCAACGAGTGCGGAATATTCACCAAGGCTGTGACCTGCTACGATCTCAGGTGCAAGACCTTGCTGTTTCAAAAGTTCATTACAGATCACGCTTACCGTCAAAATAGCCGGCTGCGTATTGCAAGTCAATTTGAGACTTTCTTCGGGACCGTTGAAACACATATCCGAGATCGAATAACCAAGTGCTTCATCAGCTTTTTTAAACATCTCTTTTGCAATCGGAAACGCATCGCAAAGGTCTTTGCCCATTCCGACTACCTGCGAGCCTTGACCGGGGAATACAAACGCAATTTTACCCATTTTTGTGTTCTCCTTTACTCAGCTTCTACTGTATTTTTGATATTTTCTACAACAGCAGGCAATCCGTTTACGAGCTCCTGAACGATCTCTTCGACCGTCTGGATCTCTTTCATCATACCTGCGATCTGACCGATCATGACCGAACCGTAATCCGTGTCACCATCTTTGGCAGCCATACGGAGACGACCTGCGCCGAACTTTTCGAGTTCTTCCACGCTCGCACCGTTTGCTTCCATTTCCTGATATTCACGCGACAATTTGTTGGCGATAACGCGAACCGGATGACCCGTCGATACGCCCGTCGTCGTCGTGGAACGGTCTTTTGTTTTGATAACTGCTTTTTTGTAATTTTCGTGTGCCGTACATTCTTCCGATACAACGAAACGAGTACCGAGCTGTACACCTTTCGCACCGAGTGCGAATGCTGCCGCGATACCGCGGGAATCACCAATACCGCCTGCTGCGATAACAGGGATATTAACAGCGTCAACGACCTGCGGAACGAGTGCCATCGTCGTCAATTCGCCGATGTGACCGCCGCTTTCCGTACCTTCCGCGATGACAGCGTCAACGCCCGTACGTTCTAAGCGTTTTGCAAGCGCAACAGAAGCAACGACAGGGATAACTTTACTGCCGATCGCTTTGAGAGCCGGGATATATTCGCCCGGGTTGCCTGCGCCCGTCGTAATAACAGGAACGCGTTCTTCAACAACGACCTGCATAACTTCTTTTACAAACGGACTCATCAACATGATGTTTACGCCAAACGGCTTGTCCGTCAATTCTTTTGCTTTTTGGATCTCTGCACGAAGTGCATCCGGCGGCATATGACCTGCACCAATGATACCAAGTGCACCGGCATTCGATACTGCAGCAGCAAGTTCAGCCGTTGCTACCCATGCCATACCACCCTGAATGATCGGGTATTTGATTCCTAATAATTTTGCGATATTTGTGCTCACTGATTAGTCCTCCTTGCACCATTTGATTACTGCTGATGCCCATGTCAATCCGGCACCGAATCCAACAATTACAAATGTGTCACCTTTTTTGATACGACCGCTTTTCACCGCCTCATCAAGTGCGAGCGGGATAGAAGCAGACGATGTGTTAGCATATTTATCGACATTGACAAACACCTTGTCCATCGGGAATCCCAAACGTTTTGCTGCCGATTTGATAATACGCATATTTGCTTGATGCGGAACGAGAAGAGAAATATCATCCGTCGTAAGTCCCGCTTTTTCGATCGAACGAACAGCCGACTCGCCCATCGTCTTAACGGCGAACTTGAAAACCTCATTACCGTTCATGTGGATCGAATGCAGTTTTTCTGCAACCGTCTCCGGCGTTGCCGGTCGACGGCTTCCGCCTGCCGGCATATGAAGCAGATTTGCACCTGCCCCTTCTGAACCTAATTCAACTTCGATGATGCCATATCCTGCTTCTACTTCACCTAAAATTACAGCACCTGCACCATCACCGAACAAAACACATGTATTTCTGTCTTCCCAGTTCGTGATCTTAGAGAGTGCTTCTGCCGCAACAACAAGAACTTTTTTATACAAGCCCGTTTTGATGAACTGCGCACCGACCGTCATCGCATACGCAAAACCCGAACATGCCGCCGACAAGTCAAACGCTGCCGCATTTTTTGCACCAAGTGCATCCTGTACGCGACAAGCAACAGCAGGGAACATCGTGTCCGGGCTGACCGTTGCCAAAATAATAAGATCCAACTCTTCAGGAGATACCTTAGCATCTGCGAGTGCTCTTTTTGCCGCTTCAAGACCAAGATCGGATGTTGCCTGATCTTCTGCACATACGTGTCTTTGACGGATACCCGTACGTTCGTAGATCCACGTATCCGACGTATCAACAATTTTCTCCAAATCAAAATTCGTTACAACTTTTTCCGGCACATACGAGCCAATACCGATAATACCTACCGATTTATCATTCATTTGCATTGTTATCCTCCTGAATAATATGATTCTTAATATGCTCTACAACGCGACTTTTTTTGTATTCTGCCGCAACACGAATCGCATTTTTGATCGCTTTCGCTTTCGAGCTGCCATGACAAATAATGAAACAGCCGTTGATACCGAGAAGCGGTGCACCGCCGTATTCATTATGATCCATCTTCTTACCGAGTTTCTTGAGTGCGGGGAGCATGACTGCAGCCGCAAGTTTTACCCAAATACTGCTGTTTTTGATATGCTCTTTCAGCATCGTTTTCAGACTGCTTACAAGACCCTCACCGAATTTTAACACAACATTGCCGACAAATCCATCACAAACAACAACATCTACATTGCCTTTCGGAATATCGCGGCCTTCCGCATTACCGATATAGCGGATGCAATCGAGCTCTTTGAGAAGCGGATACGTCGCTTTCGCCTGCTCGTTACCTTTACCTTCTTCTTCCCCAATATTGAGAAGTCCTACACGCGGATGATCGATCCCGAGTACATTCTCTGCATACAAAGAACCCATGATAGCATTGTGTACCAAATGGATCGGCTTGCTGTCGACCGTTGCACCCGAGTCAACAAGCACCGTCGTACCGCCCGCCGTATTCGGGATCGGCGTTGCGATCGCAGGACGTTCGATACCCTTGATACGACCGAGACCAAACAGTGCCGCCGCAACACCTGCGCCCGTCGAGCCTGCCGAGATGACAGCATCACATTCTTTTTGACGAACAAGGCGCGTCGCAACAACAAGCGAAGCATCTTTCTTCTTACGCACCGCAACACTCGGCGCTTCGTCCATCGTAATGATCTCCGATGCATGATGGATCGTGATCGCAAGCTTCTTCCAATCGCCCCATGCATCGAGCTCCTTTTCTATCTGGTCTTGATCACCGACTAAGACAACTTCATATCCATATTCACGGACAGCATCTATCGCACCGAGAACGATCTCACGTGGTGCATAATCGCTGCCCATCGCGTCTACTGCGATCCTCATCTGTCAATCTCCCCTTTTTGCTCCAACGTAACCATGATGAACTTCGCACGGAACACCTCTTGTTCGGCATTTCTGATCTTCACCCAAACAAAAAACTTATTCCCTCTCTGCTTCACCACTTCAGCCTTTGCAATCAGTTTTTCTCCGATCGTAACAGGAACCTTATACTTCACATTCGCAACACCCGTCACCGCCTGCGGTGCATCTATCACCGAAAGCGCGAGCGAATTCGCCTGCGAATATACATAATGTCCACGTGCGATCCTCGTTCTTTCAAAAACCATATCAGGTGTGATCTCCAAGACCGATATCCCCGATTTGCCCAATTCCAGATCGATCAAATCGCCTACAACCTCATTCGTCTCAAGAGCCTTCGTCTTATTCCCACTCTGCTCGGCCATCAACTTCGTACGCTGACGAAGTTCGGGAATATTAAGCGCCGCACGATCAAGTCGGATCGTCTGCACGCTCACGCCAAGCTGTCTTGCAAGCTCCTCATCCGTCAAAAAAGGTTTTGATTCAATTGTCTGCTGCAAAATTTTGTGTCTCTCTTGTTTGGAACACCGCGTCATTTTTCATCACCTTTTATTTAGTAGCAGGTACTATTAGAACCTGCTACTAGTATAGACGATGTTTTATTAAAAAGCAAGAAAAAATGATGAAAAAAACGCGGATTTTTCCTTGTTTTTTTCATCATAATTCACGTTTATTTTACTATTTGTTTGCACTATATTTCTCATTTACTTTCCCCAGAAATTGATATAAAATAAAAATAAATAAAGGCACTCCTATCACAGAAAAGAACGTATATCAACTGCACAAATCAATTCAGAAAGAAGGTTGTTGTATGAGAAGAACCATTATACTCACCGTCATACTCACCTTGTTATTTACCTCTGTATGTTTTGCCTACGGCATGGAAAAAGGCACTGTTGCCTATTATAAATATCCAATCATTGTAGCAGTAACCGGATACAGTAACTACACCATCGCCAAAATATGGAGCGGTTATCCATCTATATACGAAGGCAACAGAGTAGTAGGCGACCTCAACTCCTATTCGAGTACCGATTGGTATTTCCCGAACAGCGACGATATCTGCACTGTTTATATCGAAAAACAAACATACAGCAAAGATGAAGTTATCAGATGGTTAATAGAACATTAATATCCCGAAAGCCGACTACATGAGTCGGCTCTTTTTTTGAGAAATACACTTCAGACAATGCATATATCTTTATTCTTATTCGCAAATCGATATATCCTCAGCATAAAAAAAATCCCTATGAATCGTTGAAAACCAAGTTTTCATCAACTCGCAGGGATTTATTTTTTATGTTACTGATTATTCTGCTGCTACTTTTACAACCTCTTTGCCATCATAGTAACCGCATTCCGAGCATACGTGATGCGGCAACTTAGCTTCATGACACTGCGGACATTCAACAAGGCTAGGAGCCGTTAATTTCCAGTTTGCACGTCTTCTGTCACGACGGCATTTCGACATCTTACGCTTTGGTACTGCCATTTCTACACCTCCTTAAAAACATCTATCAATCCTTATCGTTATCGAAGAAGGACTGAAGAGCAGCTAATCTAGGATCAATTATATGTCGATCACATTGACAATCCTGCTCGTTTAAATTCGTTCCGCATTTCAAGCAAAGTCCTTTGCAATCTTCACTGCAAAGTGCCTTCGAAAAGTCGGCCATGATCAACATTTCTCTTACGACCATCGTCAGATCGATGAACGTTCCTTCGAATTCAATGGCATCTTCTTCTTTTTTCTCAGCCGTATCTTCTTGATAGACTTCGTCAAAAGGAATCGCCATATGTTCCGTGTAGTTTACCAAGCAGCGGTCGCATACGCGTTCTGCATGGAAAGAAATGTTGCCGCTTACTTGAAATAAACGACCGGTATAAGATATTGTTCCGTCAACTACGATATCATCCGAAATTTCTATCGTCTTTTCGTCAATATCTAATTGACGGGCAGACGTGATGAAATGAAATTGCTGATCGACACCAACTTGCATCTTCGTCTCGCCAGTATTAATTCTCATCATGTTCCACCTTCAATCCTTACCTATTATAGCTACCCTTTTCTCGTTTGTCAAGGATTTTTCTTGACTGCTGTGAAAAAAACATACTCTCGAACGTTTGTCCGAGAGTATGCCCTATTATGTTCTTAATTATTTTGCACAGAGAACTTTCGTGTCGCGAGCGATCATCAATTCTTCGTTCGTCGGGATAACGAAGAGTTTTACTGCGGAGCCTTCCGTGCTGATCTCGCGTGCTTTACCGCGAACATCGTTGCGTTTTTCGCAGAGCGTCGTGCCGAGGTAGCCGAGTTCGCTTGCGATCTTAGCGCGCATGGAGATACCGTTTTCGCCGAGACCTGCCGTGAATACGATAGCGTCTACACCGTTCATTGCTGCAACATAAGCACCGATGTATTTCTGTACACGATATGCGAACATATCGAGTGCGAGCTGTGCCTGTGCATTGCCTTCAGCTGCTGCGCCTTCGATATCGCGGAAGTCGCTCGATACGCCGGATACACCGTATACACCGGACTGTTTGTTGATGTATGCATCGATCTCTTCAACCGACATGTTTTCTTTTTTCATGAGGTACGGAAGGATCGCCGGGTCAACGTCACCACAACGAGTACCCATTACCAAACCTTCGAGCGGCGTGAAGCCCATGCTCGTGTCAACGCACTGGCCGTTTTTAACAGCTGCGATGCTCGAACCGTTGCCCAAGTGGCAAGTAACGATTTTGAGGTCTTCCAAGTTTTTGCCCATCATGTCAGCTACGCACTGTGCAACATATTTATGGGACGTACCATGGAAGCCGTATCTTCTGATCTGATATTTTTCATATGCTTCATACGGAAGACCGTACATGAATGCTTTCTGCGGCATCGTCTGATGGAATGCAGTATCGAATACGCCTACCTGCGGAACACCCGGCATCAATTCAGCACATGCTTTGATACCAAGTACGTTCGGCGGGTTGTGGAGCGGTGCCATTTCGAAGCAATCTTCCATCAACTGGAGCGTTTCCGGCGTAACGAGTACGGACTGCGTCAATTTTTCGCCGCCATGAGCTACACGGTGACCAACAGCTGCGATTTCCTGGATGTTTTCGATAACGCCATGTTCTTTGTTCGTCAAAGCATCAAAGACCATTTTAATTGCGATACCATGGTTTTGGATATCTGCTTCGATTTTTACTTTGTCGCCTTCGCCCGGCTGATGCGTCAATACCGAACCTTCGATACCGATACGTTCAACCAAACCTTTTGCCAATACAGTTTCGTCCGTCATGTCGAACAACTGATATTTCAAAGACGAACTACCACAATTTACAACTAAAACTTTCACAACTTCATCCTCCTACATATCTCTCTTATGCGTGTTGGTTAGCCTACAATCGCTAACAGTTATTAGTTCCACACGCAAATCCATTTTCCTTCTTATTTATTGGAATAATTTTATTTAGCAGGAGTATTTTTATTTATCCAGAAACAATCTAGTATGATATTACGAAAGGACGTTTTTCGATGAAAGCAGTCGGTATCATCGCTGAATACAATCCATTTCATAACGGACACGCATACCAGATCGCCGAGGTTAAAAGACGCGAGTCTCCCGATGTCGTGATCGCGGCTATGAGCGGTCACTTCACGCAGCGCGGAGAAGCGTCTGTATTTACCAAATGGCAACGCGCACAGCTTGCTTTGGCAGGCGGCGCCGATCTCGTGGTCGAATTGCCGTTCGTCTTTGCTGTTCGCAGTGCCGAATATTTCGCTCGCGGCGGTGTTCGTCTGCTTCATGAGCTCGGCATCACACATCTCGCGTTCGGTGCAGAGAGCGATGATATCGAGCCGCTTCTCACATCTGCCCGCGCACAGTTGCGTCCCGATCTTGCGGAAACCCTTGCCCCTTACCTTGCCAAAGGTCTTCCTTACGCGGCGGCACTTTCGACGATGCTCGAAGAAAAATATCATATTTCGCCCGCAGTCCTCGCATCGCCCAACAATATTTTGGGAGCAGAATATCTGAAAGCCATCTTACGCTATGCCCCGACCGCAGAGCCTATCCATATCGTCCGCCACGGTTCAACACATCACAGTACATCTCTTGAACATGCTGTACACGCAAGCAGTTCTGCCATTCGCAAGAACATCGCCGATGACCGATTCCGCATGACAGAGCTTGCTTCCTATATTCCGCCCGCGACCCATCCGTATCTTACACGTTTCTACGAAGAAAACGGCGGCATCCCGTCTCTTGAGCGACTGTCTCCGTTCGTGTTCGGCCTTTTGGCTACGACCGACAAAAAAAGACTTTCTCAGACGGTCGGCATCTCGGAAGGGCTCGAGAATAAGTTTCTCTCCGCTTCGCATACCGCGACTTCTCTCGAAGAGCTTCTCGACTTTGTAAAAACAAAACGATATCCTCGTACCAGACTTGCGCGTACGGTTCTTCATTATCTGTTCGGCACGACGCAAGAAAGCGTATCTCATTTCGACGAGATCGGCCCGCAATATATCCGTATCCTCGGCATGAACGAGCGCGGACAAGACTATCTCCGCACACGCAAAAAAACAATGTCCGTTCCCATCATCACGAAGCTGACACCGTTTTTCAATCAATATGATCTGTTATCACACAGCGACGACCCGTTAAAACAGATGCTTGCATTCGATGTACGAAGCACGAATCTATACGCACGTCTTTTTTCTTCTCCGCTTGCACAGAATCAAGACTTCACGACCTCGCCGATCCGTTATCTGTTATGATCCGATAAGTCTTTTCAGCTCATCCGCACCGTCACGCATCGCGCGTTCACCTGCAAGGATACATTCCGAGATCTTGTCAAAATCACTCTGCGAGACATGACTGACCGCAGGATATATCATCATATCCGCATTTTTATATTTTTCACGACCAAGTTGTCTCTGCACGACTTCGAGCGACTGCAGTACGACATCAAAGGCATTCTCAACGACAGGCACATTCGAGCCGCGCATGAGGTCTACGCCGACCACGATATCTGCACCGAGCATACGTGCTGCATTGATGGGCATCGGATCGACGAGCGCACCGTCAACATACAGCGTACCTTCTTTGGCAAACGGTTCGAATATCCCCGGCACTGCCGTACTGGCACGGATCGCTTCGGCAAGGTTTCCTTTTCGTATCACGACCTCTTTCCCTCGATATAAGTCTGTCGCAACGATATACAGCGGCACCCTCGTTTCTTCTATCATCTGCTGACGTGTCATCTTATCAATGGCAGTCAGTATTTTTTTACCCGAAAACAATCCCATTCGCGAAAAACCGAAGTTTATCCATTCACTTCGCTTCAGTCGCTGTGCCATCCGCTCTAATCGTTCCGACGAATACCCGCTTGCATACAGACCGCCCACCAAACTCCCGATACTGCATCCTACGATGTATGATATCGGGATTTTTTTCTCTTCCAGCACTTTCAGTACACCGATATGTGCCATCCCACGCAGACCGCCCGACCCCAATACCAATCCGATCTTTTTCACATCGCACCTCTCATACCGATCCGTATCGTCACGTCTATTCCGGAATATCTTTCATATATATTATTAACCGATTTTCAGGAGGACTACACGATGAAGTTTCGCACATTTCCATTGGGGACTTATACAGGGGCACTTATCAGCCTGCTGCTCACACTTGCCATGATCTATTATCCCAAAGATGTTTTTGACTCTGCCATGATCGGTCTTAACCTCTGGTGGAGCGTCGTATTCCCTTCTCTGCTTCCTTTTTTTATCTTATCGGAAATATTGATGGGTATCGGCATCGTTCACTTTATCGGCGTACTTCTGGAACCGTTGATGCGTCCGCTCTTCAACGTTCCCGGCATCGGTGCCTTTGCTCTTTCGCTCGGATTGGCATCAGGCTACCCGATGGATGCCGTCATCACGTCCAACTTTCGCAAGAATAATCTTTGTACAGCGATAGAGGCCGAAAGACTGCTCTCTTTTACCAATACAGCCGACCCGCTTTTTATGTTTGGTGCCGTAGCTGTGGGGATGTTCGGTATGCCCGAACTCGGCGCAACGCTTGCTATCGCGCATTACGGCGGCAGTCTGCTCGTAGGACTGTTATTCCGCTTTCACGGTACCTCTCGCGACGAATCGCAAGCATTACCGCTCACCACGGTCTCCGCCCGCCTCTTCCCGCGTGCGCTGTCCGCACTGGTAAAAGCAAGGCGCGAAGATAACCGCCCATTCGGCAAACTGCTCGGCGATGCTGTACGCGAATCGATGCAGACAAGTCTTTTGATCGGCGGATTCATCATTTTGTTTTCCGTATTTCTTCGCATCTTATCGACAGTAGGCGTTACAGACTGTCTGGCCGCCTTATTCGGCAGTCTGCTCCTGCTGCTTCACTTCGATATCGCCTCCGCGCACGCACTCGTCTCAGGTCTTTTTGAGATCGATCTCGGTGCACTTGCCGTCAGCGAATCATCGTCTCCTCTTATCGAAAAAGTCACCTTGGTCAGTGCCATCATCGCTTGGAGCGGATTATCCGTACACGGTCAAGTAGCCAGCATCGTCATGGAAGCAGGCATCAGCATGAAACCGTACATGGTCGCCAGACTGCTCCACGCCATCCTTGCAGGCCTCCTATCGTATATCTTGTTTGACCCCATTCGATTCGCTATGGAAAAGACAGCCATACCTGTCTTCCAATCGTACTACACCTCATTCGATTGGCTTGCGCGCATAGAACACATCGCCGCCATACTGCTCCTCCTGCTGACGGCACTCCTTACCCTATCTCTTATTTGTGTGCTGACGGCGAAATGTTACCACAATATAAAAAAACAGTAGGCATTTCTTCTTTGAAATGCCTACTTCTTTATCTTCCGATTTATTTTTCCGAATATTTTTGGCGGAAATCAGCATGTGTCTGCTGAACGACCTGCAATGCCTTCTGCAAGTTGGTTTCCACACGCTCAAGCACGGTGTCCGCATAATTCGCCATGCTCATTTCCATTTCATGTGCTACACGACGAGCTTCCGTGTCGATCTCTTCGGCTCTTTTTTCCGCTTGTTTTACAATAGCATGTTCTTCGACCAAAGTGACCGCATAGACACGTGCTTGCTCTTTTAATTTTTCGCCTTCTTTTCTCGCGTCATCGAGAATTTTTTCTCTTTCTTTCAAGACGCGTTCTGCTTCTTGCAATTCTTGCGGCAACGATCTGCGCGCATCATCAACAAGGCGAGTCAACTGTTCACCATCAATAAATCGTTTACCGTTTAACGGAAAGCGAGCACTAGCTTCCACCAGATTATCTATTTCGTCCAAGATCTCTTCTATTGACATATTGATATCCCCACTTTCCAATCTAATCATTTTTATATTTTTCTATTATTCTTTGTTCTACATTGGCAGGCACAAGTCCTTTTATTGGTCCGTGAAATTTCGCCATTTCCTTGATCCCTGACGAACTAACGAACGAATATTGGCCGCCCGCCATCAAATATACCGTCTCGATATCGCTCGCGGCATGCTGCATGAAAAGGTCGCGCTGCATCTCATATTCAAAATCAGTCGATGTACGAAGTCCGCGTACGATAGCGCAGGCGCCTTGTTCTCTCACATAGTCTGCCAAGAGTCCCGAAAATGCGTCGATGCGGATATTCGGAATATGTGCTGTCGCTTCCTTCAGCATCTCCACTCTTTCTTCCATCGTAAAAAGAGGTTTCTTGTTCGGATTGCAAAATACAGCAATGATAAGCGTATCAAACAGCTTAGCGGCACGTTCAAATATGTTCAAATGGCCGCTCGTTACCGGGTCAAAACTTCCCGAGCAAACTCCGATTCTCATATTACGACTCCTTTACAACTTTTTTATGCATCAAAAATGATACGACAGTCTCACCATATCGTTCCTGACGGCGAATTTCCAATTTCGCAAGAGATGCTTCATCAATCATCTCTTTTTTCGAATGTTCTGCGATCAGTACACCACCATCTGCCAGCACATCGCTCGTATCGACAAGTGTAACGACCTTTTCAACGAAACCCTGCTCATACGGAGGGTCGGCAAATATCAAGTCGAATTGCCGTCCTTCGCTTGCATACTGCGCCAGATATCGAAGCCCGTCCCCTTTGAGTACGGTGATACGGTCATCCAGTCTCGTCTTGACAGCATTCTCGCGAATGATACGTTGACAGTTCGCGCTTTTGTCGATGGCGACCGCAGACGATGCCCCGCGACTGAGTGATTCTAAGCTTAGATTGCCTGTCCCCGCGAATACGTCCAAGACGCGTGCATCTTCTACCAGATATCCCAAGATACCAAAGAGCGATTCTTTTACACGATCGGTAGTCGGCCGTGTGGACAAGCCCGTCGGTGTTTTCAGTTGTATTCCTTTAGCACTGCCTGTAATAATTCTCATATTCATCCCTCAATTTAATATTGTATCATATTTCACCTATCTCGTACAATATAGAAAGATATACATCTTTTCTCGACCGCGGCCGCCGTATATTACAGGATTTTTGCTCGATAAAGCGAATGTTATTGTCAATACGAAAGGAGACATGATATGCGAATCACCTGCCGATTACTGCTGCTGTTCATCAGCATACCGTTACTGTTCTTATTATCATCTTGCAGTCCCCATTCGTCTGATAGCGACTACCGCGAAGTCGATGCACATTTCCCCGTGCAAGCCAAACGCATCGCCCTTCTTCCGCTTGACAGTCGTCCTGCTTGTACGCTCTTACCGGAGCGACTGGCACGCATCGGAAACGTCGACCTTGTCACGCCGCCCAAAGATATATTAGACCATTATCACCGCCCCGCAGACCGAATGCAGCTTCGTAATTGGCTGCAAGCAGAAGCAGACAAGACCGATGTGATGATCGTCTCTGCCGATATGCTCCTGCACGGCAGTCTTCTTCATTCGCGTAAAAACGAGCTGACCGACGAAGATGTGACCTCCGCACTCGATTTCCTGCGCACACTGCGCAAGGAGCATCCGTCGCTTCGTTTATTCGTATTCCATACGATACCGCGACTCTTGATCGCAGACGATGAAGAAACAGAAGAATATCAAGAAGATATGCTCTCTTATTCGACGCTCCAAGAAGAAATACACATCTTCAACCAATCCGACCTGCTCGAAGATATGATGGAACTGGAGGAAGATATCCCGCAAGAGATACGCGACCGTTACCACCGTCTGTATGAGCGCAATCGTAAGACGAACGAAGCGTTGCTCTCCCTCGTTGCCGATGGTACGATCGAATATCTCGCCATCGGACAAGATGACGGCCATATATTCGGCCTGCCGAATCTTGTGAAAGACCATCTTGACCGACAAGTACAGCGTGACGCCTTATTATCGGAACGCGTCGAGATCGTTCGCGGTGCCGATGAGCTTGCGATGCTTCTTGTCAGCCGTATCATAACCGAAGAACTGCCTCCGCTGTCCGTCTATGTTGCGTACGGTGATGAAGATATGAGCGGTGTAGTCATGCCATTCATGTCACAGTCTGTCAATACGACCGTAGAAGAAAAACTCGCCTCAGTCAACGCACAGCGTGTATATTCGGCTGATGAAGCAGACTATATCCTATATCTCTATATCGGAAACGACGCTTCCGATCTTAAGAGACCGCACATAGCAGCAGATGCTATCCGTCGGTTCGATGGTACAGGCAAACCTGTCGCGCTCGTCGATCTCAGCGAGCACTTCCGTGCTTCCGAAACGCTCTTCCCTACCCTTTTGAAAGAGGAGTTTCCTATCCATCGCCTGATCGCGTATGCGGGCTGGAATACTGCCAGCAACGCCATCGGTACGGCAGTATCTGAGGCAACGGTCTACACAGCCAAGATGAAACAAGCCCAAACAGCAGAAGAACAGCTTGCCATCGGCCACGCGAATCTTTTATATTTGAACGATCGCTTCCTTGATGATTATTACTACATGAAGCTCATCCAGCCATATTTAAAACTGCGGCTGAGTGCGCTTTTATCCGACCCGTATCAGTTGTCGATGAAATCCTATTACGAAGCCAACGGTTGGCTCGACACCGCTATGCAGAACCAAGCCGATCTGCTATCGGCAACGACATCACATAAAGCTCCGTTCTCGCTTCCGCTCTCAACACTCGACGAGTCTTTTGCAATATCCCGTTTGACAGTCGAATCGAGCCTGCCGTGGGAGAGAACTTTCGAAGCAAATGTCATTTCTAAAATTTCTTTAAAAAAGTCGAAAAAAAGTGTTGACACAGCACGATAATTTGAATATAATAAAGAAGTCGGTTGGACATCGGGGCGTAGCGCAGTTTGGTAGCGCGCATGGTTCGGGACTATGAGGCCGCAGGTTCGAATCCTGTCGCCCCGACCACTTACAACCTACAAACTTCATATTGGGGTATCGCCAAGTTGGTAAGGCACGGGTCTCTGACTCCCGCATTCCTAGGTTCGAGTCCTAGTACCCCAGCCACGCAAACATAAGCCATCAATTTTTGATGGCTTTTTTTGTTGCATCTGTGGTATGCTATATACAGGAGGGATTCTTATGAAATATATTCGACTTTGTTTTCTCGCTGTTATTTGTTCGATTTTTTTCCTCGTGCCACTCGCCTCTGCTCATGCCAATGCACAACCATCCCCGCAGCGCATCGCTATCCTCCCTGTTCAATTTATGGTAGCCTCTGATGCTCGCGGTGATATCGCACGTTTGGTAGCAGATCCCGTCAACAAGAAATTTTATCATGCGCTGAATAACTTCACCAAAAAATACGAATATCTCTCGACATCCGACATCAAGCAAGAGCTCCCCGATCTCTATGTTTACCCGTATTTATCGGATAACGAATTAAAAAATCTCGCCGATCGTCTCGGTGCCGATATCATGCTCGCGCCGATCATTGCAAGATGCATCGACCATCAGACCTATTACTTAGAAGAGGTCATGCAAGAAACGTATGTCGAAGTTCATCTTATCGGTTACGAACGCAGTCAAGATCACATCATCAGACTTGCCGATCGTGAACAATATTGGGGCATCTACAGCACACCATTCACAGCAGCTCCGCTGACACGCGATCTCATGGGCAGATTGATACCAAAATTAGAGGATAGTGTCCCTGCCCCGCTTATCAATAAATAACAAAATAAAAAGCCTTCACGAAAACATGAAGGCTTTTTTATTTTTATTTCAAGGTCAATTCAACAAGCTCGTACTCTTGCGTACCCATGCCTAATTTTTCGGCATGTTCCAAACACGTTACCCAGTTCGTTCCCGGGCTGACTGTATGGAAGTGGTCACCGTGTACACCGTTTGCCTGTGCTTGATCATCAAGATAGCTGCCGCCGATGATAGGAGCCTTATTGATAAGGTCCGCACATGCACGGTCGAGCGCAACAGGGTCGAACGAAGCCGCGATACCGATATTCGGTACGATCGGGACATCGTTTTCTGCATGGCAGTCGCAGAACGGCGAAATATCCGTCATGATCGCAATATGGAAATGCGGTCTGTCATGAAGGATAGCCCATGTATATTCGGCCATTTTTTTGTTGAGATCGTCTTTCGAAGCATCCCAGGATGGTACGATAGCATTGAAGTGACATGCCCCGAGACAACGACCGCAACCGACGCAGCGATCTTTGTCGATCGTCATTTTGCCGTCTTCCAAGATAGGCGCGCCATGTGCACAAATTTTCGCACAAACACCGCAACCCACACAGCGATTCGCACGCACACGCGGTTTGCCATTGCAGTGCATTTCCATTTTGCCGGCACGGGAACCGCCGCCCATCCCGATATTTTTGATAGCACCGCCGAAGCCTGTAAGCTCGTGTCCTTTGAAGTGCGACAAGCTGATGATGATATCGGCATCCATCAACGCACGACCGATTTTCGCTTCTTGTACAAGTTCACCGTTCGGTACAGGTACATATGCTTCGTCCGTACCTTTAAGACCGTCGGCAATGATGATCTGACAACCCGTCGAGAACGGCGAATAACCGTTTTCGTATGCCGCATCCATATGTTCGAGCGCATCTTTACGACGACCGACATAGAGCGTATTGCAGTCCGTCAAGAACGGTTTACCACCGAGTTCTTTGACCTTATCGACAACGACTTTTGCATATTGCGGACGCAGATATGCCAAGTTGCCCGGCTCGCCGAAGTGAATTTTGATAGCCGCATATTTTTCCTTGAAATCGATCGTCTCGATGCCTGCTTCTTTCATTACCGCTTCCAATTTCTGAAGCAGATTTACTCGCATCGTTGTACGCATATTCGTAAAATAAACTTTTGCCGCCAATTCTCTCTCCTCCTACGATAGAAAAGCCACAATGGTATTTTCATTGTGGCTATGTTTTCCTATAAAATTCGTGCTGTCTGTCAAAATATCCTGCTACCTCACGCGTAAAACACCCAAGAGAGCACCAATAAACGATGTGATCAAACAGATACCCAGCGAGACACCCAGCCAAAGCACCGTGATGTCTGCACTGCTGCACCAAGCGATACATAAACCGATGAGCCAACAGATGAATCCGTTGATACCACCAAGCCATACAGCCTTACGCGCAAGTCGTCTACTGCCGATATACGCCCCAATCCCCATGCAAACGAGAGGAATGAGAAACACAATATACACGTTGTATGCTCCAAGCAGATCGGGCATCGTCCATTCGATAAGACTGATAACAAGGAGTAATAATATGCACAAGACGACCGATACGACGAGCGCACAGAATGCGCCACTGCCGAAACTTCGCGGTACACGCTCCGCCTGCCCTCTGCCTTGATACCGTCTTGCTTTTCGCATATCATCGCCTCCCGATTGGTAGATGATATGCGCTATATCGCCATCTTATGCTTCGTTATCACCAAGCATTTTCAATGCGCTATGATTCGTAAAATCAACTTGAAGCGGCGTGACCGAGATATAACCATCGCGAACCGCTGTCGTATCGGTATCACCATTGCCTTTTTCTTCGATCGGCGTGCCGCCCATCCAGTAATATGTACGCCCCGTCGGGTCTTGTCGTTTCACGAACGTATTGGCATAGTCGCGACGACCGAGCGGCGCGACGCGCACACCTTGGTATCCACCTTCACGAAGCGGCGGAAAATTCACATTGATAAGCATCTTTTCTTTCGATGCGATCGGATAGAATCGGCGAAGCACCTTGATAGCTTCTTTCGCAACGATCTCCATATCTTCTGCCAGTTTCCCTTCAAACGACATAGCAAACGATGCTACACCGTGCAGATATCCTTCAACAGCGGCACCGACCGTACCCGAATAGAGCACGTCCGTACCCAGATTATAACCTGCATTGATACCCGATATCACCACATCGGCATCGATCGCAAGTCCTTCCAGACCGAGCTTTACACAATCAACAGGCGTACCACCGCATTTATATGCCGTGATGCCTTCTCCGATATCGACAGTATCGACACGGATCGGGTCATGCACCGTGATCGAATGGCTCGTCGCACTTCTTTCTCCATCGGGCGCTACAACGAACACCTCACCGACTTCGCGAAGTGCATTAGCAAGCGCGCGGATACCGGGCGCCATAACACCATCGTCATTCGATAACAAAATACGCAAATCGATCCCTCCGTTATAATTGTCCCAAAAATTTATGCGTCTGCGGGATCACGCGCACATCCGTCAGATGTGCAAGCGCCATCTCTTGGTAGCGAAGCATTGACTCCGCACTGATCGCATGGATCTTACCGATAGGCGTCACAGGCTGCAGAATAAGCGGGATCGTTTTTCCTGCTCGCGCGACCATCTCGATCGCCTGCACGACCTCTTCTTCCGTCGTTTCTGCCGCCACGACCAATTTCACGAACAACTCTTTTTCTTTTGCCGTATTCAAAAACACATCATGCTCTTTAAAACAATCTCTGCCCGTAATGCTCGGAAGCTTGATATCCATACTGATGATATCAACTGCCGATATCACTTCGCGAAGCGCCTCCCACATCGTTCCGTTCGTCTCCAGATAGACAGGAACACGAAACTGCGCGAGCTCACGAATAACAGACGGATGACAGAGCGGTTCACCGCCCGTCACACTGATCGCCTGATGCGAAACAGCGGCAAGCATCTCCTTGATCTTCTCTTTTAACAAAGTACCTTCGACAGGGTTCGGATACGTATCGAACGAACGACTGCCCGCATACGTCTCTATACGACACACATCGGGTGTCTTATGCGACTCTTTTGTGTCGCAATACGAGCAGTTCAGATTACACCCGGGAAGACGTACGAAGAGCTGTCTCGCACCGACATAGAGACCTTCGCCTTGAATCGAAGAAAATATCTCAATTACATTTGTCGTATCCATTGATATCAGTCCTCATAATAGAGCACAGCAGATTTCGGCGATTCCCAAACGCGAACACTTTTGAGCGTGACCGTCGAATGGAAAAGATCGCTTTTCTGAAGTTCCTGATAGATAAAGCGAGCCATATTTTCTGCCGTCGGATTCATCGTTTTGAACGCGTCAAGCTCGTTCAAATAATAATGATCGAGCTTACTGATAACAAGATCATCGATCGCTGCTTTGAGATCTTTGAAATCCACCAAGAAACCGAGTTCATTAAGCTCTGTACCGACGACCATAACATCGATCGTCCAGTTATGACCGTGCATACGATTGCATTTGCCCGGGTAATCTACAACACGATGTGCCGCTTCAAAATCAACTTTTACCAACAATTCATACATAGTATTTCACCTCTGAATAATATTTGTTTATAGAAGAAAAAGGTGAGACCGGCTCACCTTTTATTTCGATTTTACATTTTCTTTTCCGATCGCCTTGATCTCATTGTAGCTCATACCACGTGTATGTTTCGTATGGCTCCATTCCTTGTTGTGACGGCGGATAAAGCCCATAGCCGTGATCGGGATCCAGCTGTAAATGAACAGCGGATAGAAGAGCCAATAGTACCATACTTTCCAATTGACGCGTATTTTAAGCAAAATAAGCATTGGCAAAACATACTGTACGATCGTAATGACCGACCACAACTCGGCAGGCAATACGGTATTCAATATGTATGTAAAGAACGGACATACATTGTATATCCAGGTAGAGATAACGAAGAATGTTGACATCAACAAGAAATGCGGCTGCGACAGATGAACGATACCGTCTAAGATACGAATATCACGCTGACGGATACCTTCTTTGATAAGCTTCGGGATATAACGTTTGGCAACGTCAAAATGTCCCTGTGCCCAACGCTGTCTCTGATCCCACGACTGTTTGAACGTGAGCGGTTTTTCATCGTAGACGATCGCATCATGCGCCCAGGTCGTACGCGTACCCGTCATCAATACTTTCATCGTGAATTCCATATCTTCTGTCAAACAATGTGCGCCCCAACCGAATTTTTCGAGAATGTCGGTCGAAATACACATACCCGTACCACCAAGCACACTCGACAAACCGATGTTCGATTTAGCAAGATGCCAGATATGGTTCGTTACCCAGAACATGATAGCGAACGTACCTGCGACCCAAGTATCGGTCGGGTTTTTCGCATCGAGATAACCTTGAATGACTTTTTCCCCTTTGCAAAGCTTGCTGTTCATCTCCAAAAGGAAGTTCGGATGAACAAGGTTGTCGGCATCGAAGATCACGACACCGTCATATTTACGTTCCATTTTGAACAGACGATCGAACATCCATTCCATCGCATAGCCTTTCCCACGCTCTGTCGGATTCGTGCGCTCATGTACGATCGCACCTGCTTCTGCCGCGACTTTTGCCGTATCGTCTGTACAGTTATCGGCAATTACGAAGATATCATACATCTCGCGCGGATAGCGAAGTACACCGAGATTCTCAACGAGCTGACCGATAACTTCACGCTCGTTGTGTGCCGCAATGATAATGGCAAACGTCTTTCTCGGCGTTAAGATTTTCTTTTCTTTAGAATGCCAGATACCGAAGAATCCGATCGTAAAATAATACAGCGTATAGAATACGATAATAAACTGGATCGGTATCATGATAATGTCGAAGAAATGATTCATGGATCTAAGCTCCCTCTACTTCCATTTTCCCGAAGAAAACCCTCTGATAGAGTTTATTTCTTAAATACATTAAAACCTAAATTCAAAAGACCGAATAAAATATACGTGAAGAAAATGACAAACAAAAGCGAATTGGAATATGTAATGAAAATATAGAGACCAACAGCCGCCGCAATGACTGCGGGAACCTTGCCAAACGTCTCACCTTTGCCTTTGAAGTCGGGATATTTGACCGTGCTGACCATCAAGTATCCAAATAAGAGTACGAGCGCGATGAACATCCATGCTTCAAGATGGATACCCATGTAGATGAATGCCGCAAGCACACAACCGCCCGCAGGGATCGGCACACCCATAAAATAGCCCTTGACAACACCCGTATTGACATTGAAACGCGCCAAACGGAATGCACCGCACGCCGCGAAAAATACCGCTGCCAAAATCCCAACAAAACCATATTCATAGAGCTGGAACGAATACGCGAGTATGGCAGGCGCAACACCGAACGAAACCAAGTCGCAGAGCGAATCAAGCTCTTTGCCAAGCTCACTCGTCTCATTGAGATAGCGAGCCACACGACCGTCCATACCATCGGCGATCATCGCTAAAATGATGCACCATACAGCACATTCATATCTGCCTTCGAGCGTCGCTACGATCGAAAACATACCAAATACCAGATTAAGCATCGTTACCAAATTCGGGATATGTTTTTTCACTTTTCAATCCTCCCGATGACTGTCACGCCGCCTTTGACGCGATCACCTTTTTTTACATTTACCGTTACACTGCTTTTCGGCATCACGATCTCCGTGCACGAACCGAACTTGATCAAACCGTACGTCTGACCTTTTTCAAGCACATTGCCGAGCGTTACCCACGACACGATACGACGTGCCAAAAGACCTGCGATCTGCGTGACCAATATCTTCACACGACCGTTATCAAGACCGATCGAATGACGCTCATTGACCCAACCGACAGATTTTTGGAACGCAGGCTTGTACTGCCCGCAGATATAATGTTGATATTTGATCTCCCCTTCGATCGGTGCACGGTTGACATGCACATCGAATACCGAAAGGAAAATGATCACTTTATTACACGGTTCTTCCACGAACGAGTCGTCCACTTCAACGACATCCATTACCGTACCATCGGCAGGCGATACGATGATCGTATCATCACTTGGGACATCGCGATCCGGATTACGGAAGAAAAAGCACATAAACAAAGCTAAAATCCCCGGAATAATACTCAAGACAGGATCGATCAAAAGTGCAACGAGCGCCGTTATCAGCGCAAATCCACCAATGAACACCCACCCCTCTTTTACGATCGGCAGTTTCACCATATTAGGCCTCCCTTTCAGTCAACTCTGCGTTGACCTCACCCATTATAATATATATTTCTCTTTTTTGTCCATTATTTTTTAGCACACAAAACTGCCAGCACAAAGCGCGGAAGTGCCAACATCCTAAGGAATCGTTTCGGCTGACAAAGCAGTCTGAACAGCCACTCAAGCTTCGCTTCCTGCATCCATTTCGGTGCTCTTTGAACGACGCCTGCCATAACATCAAGCGTACCGCCGACACCAATGATAAGCGATGCGTTAAGCTTATCTTTGTGTCTTGTTATCCAATTCTCTTGTTTCGGCACACCGAGCGCGACCAATACAAAGTCTGCCTTTGCATCATTGATCATACGAACGATATCTTCCTCTTCCGATTCCGCGAAGAAACCGTCACGCACACCGCAGACCGCAAGGCCCGGATACTTCGCCTCTGCATTTTCTTTTGCAGTCATCGCCACACCGGGCGCACCACCAAAGAAAAATACTCTATAACCCTTTTTCGCTGACAAAGCCAAGATATTTTGCGTCAAGTCAAATCCTGCTACTCGCGTCTGCTGAAGACCATATTGTCTGTTGAGCGCCCATACCGCACCAACGCCGTCGGGAACAACGAGATCTGCTTCACGAAGCGCGTGAGCAAGCGACGGATCGTCTTGCGCCATCATTATCATTTCGGGATTCGCTGTCGCGATCACACGACATTTATCCGATTTAAGTAAAAAGTCGGCCGCCGTATCAACAGCTTCATCCATATGGAGCGTATGAATGCCGACTCCTAAAATTTCTTTTTTCGGTATCACTGAATAGTTCCCTCTCAAACCAATTTAATCTTCTTATTATTTTACCACAATAGGAAGGGAAATTTCAATCTATTCATGGGATTCTCTCGCTCAAAAGCCAAATATCCTAAACGGATCCCACCATTTATTTTGTTTCTCTTCCTCTGCCCGCATCTCTTTATCTGATTTTGGTTCCGTCCCCTTAATAAAAGCACTGTATTCCGTATTCTCATCAGGCCACTCGGCATATTTTCCATTGTAATAATAGACAGGCACGCCCGTTACGACCGTATCGGGCACAGCAAATCTCGTCACAGGCTTATTCTTATAAATACGACTCATCATCTGCCCCCACATCCCTGCGACCATCGTACCCGAGATATTGGCAGGCGTTCTATCATCTTTACCGACGAAAATGCCTGCCACCAATTCGGGCGTATATCCGATAAACCAAGCCGTCCTATAATCGTCCGTCGTACCCGTTTTACCGCCCGCTTCCCGCCCGATATTGGCAGGTGTCCCCGTCCCTGTTGTCAGCACCTCTTTTAGCATATCGGTCATCAGATACGCAACTTCGGGCGTTAGTACCGCTGACTGCACGAGCACACCTTCTTCCAGCACAGCATTCTTCTCATCAACGATCTTTCGGATGGCGATAGGTGCAGAATAGATACCTTGATTGCCAAATGATGTATACGCTGCCGTCAGCTCCATCAGATTGACACCCTGCGACATCCCGCCGAGCACCGTTGCCAGATGCCTGTCCTCTTCCGTCAGCGTCGTGATACCGAGCCGCTCCGCCAGATCAAGTATCGCGTCCATCCCGACTTGCTTCCCCAGCCGCACCGATGCCACATTCGACGAATTTTTCAACGCACACTTCAGCGTAACAGGCCCCAGATAGACGTTATTATAATTACTCGGTCGATATCCGTTAAAATCGCCCTGTGCATCTTGCACCATCGAATTCGTACGCATCCCTTGCATCAACGCCGCCGCGTAAACGATCGGCTTAAACGCAGACCCCGGTTGACGTACCTCTTCTATCACACGATTACGCTGACTGTCACCATAAGAACGACCGCCTACCATCGCCCTGACGGCACCGTTCGTCACATCTAAAATAAGCACCGCGCCTTCACGCTCTTTGAGTACCGATTCTGCTTCCTTTTGCATCGCAAGATCAAGCGTCGTATAGACCTTCAGACCACCTTGATAGACACGCTCCTCACCGTATTTCTCCACCAGCTTCTGTGCAATATAATCAAGAAAATACGAGGCTTCTACCTCTCGCTTCTTTCCCTCGAATATCGGTATCTCCTCTTGATTGGCCGCCCATTCTTCTCCTTCATTGATAAATCCGACCTCGCGCATCTCAGCCAACACGACCGCCCGCCGCTGACGTGCCGCATCCATATCGCGATACGGTGAAAAGAGCCTCGGTCCCCGTGCAAGCCCCGCGATAAGCGCACTCTCCGCAAGCGTCAAGTCACGTGCTTTTTTACGAAAATAAGCCTGAGATGCCGCTTCCACACCATACGCACCCTCGCCGAAATAGACTTGATTGAGATACGCCTCCATGATCTCCTCTTTCGTAAACTTCTGCTCCAAAACGAGTGCCAAAAGAGCCTCCTTCAACTTCCGCGTCATCGTACGTTCCTGCGTCAGAAACATCTCTCTTGCCAACTGTTGCGTGATCGTACTGCCGCCTTCTACGATCTCGCCCGCCCTGATATTACGTACAAGCGAACGCATGATACCGATCGGGTCGATGCCCAAATGCGAAGCAAATCGCGTATCCTCATTGGCAACGACCGCCAGCGGCAAATAACGAGACATCTCCCCAATCGGCACAGGAACACGATTCTGCTCGAACAACTTGGCAAACGGTTCATCATTACAGTCAAAAACTTGAGTCGCTGCTCGATACCGAAATGACTGAAGCGAATCTGCTTTCGGCAAGTCCCACATCGCATACATACCCGCAAGCAAAAAATATATACCGGCACAGATACCCAAGACAAATAGTATGATCTGTTTCATGTCAGTCCCTCCTATTCATCTTAGTATGAGAGGAAACCAATCTTTTTACCACATCACATGGCATAAAAAAAGAAGGCCTTGCATAAGCAAGACCCTCTTGTCGCACCAAATTACAAGCTGTAGTTCGGCGATTCTGTTGTGATATTGACATCATGCGGATGGCTTTCTTTGAGACCTGCACCCGTGATGCGGATGAATTTCGTTTTCGTTTTGAGTTCTTCGATGTTTCTGACACCACAGTAACCCATACCTGCACGGAGACCACCGAGAAGCTGGTATACCGTATCAGCCAACGCACCTTTGTACGGAACGCGACCTTCGATACCTTCCGGAACGAGTTTGTCCATGTTTTCCTGGAAATAACGGTCTTTACTGCCCTGTGCCATAGCGCCGAGGGAACCCATACCGCGATATACTTTATAGCTACGGCCTTGGTAAATTACTTTTTCGCCCGGGCTTTCTTCCGTACCTGCGAACAAGTTACCTGCCATAACAACACTTGCGCCTGCAGCCAATGCTTTTACAACGTCGCCGGAATATTTGATACCGCCATCAGCGATGACAGGTACACCATATTCTCTTGCAGCCATTGCACAATCATATACAGCCGTGATCTGCGGAACACCGATACCTGCGATAACACGAGTCGTGCAGATAGAACCGGGGCCGATACCGACTTTAACAGCGTCTGCGCCTGCTTCGATCAACGCGCGCGTAGCTTCAGCCGTTGCTACGTTACCTGCGATGAGCTGGAGATCAGGATATTTTGCTTTGATTTTTTTCACCGTATTGATAACGCCCGTCGAATGACCGTGAGCCGTATCAACAACGACAACGTCAACATTAGCTTTTACGATAGCATCCAAACGATCATTCATATCAGCACCGACACCGATCGCAGCCGCAACGAGGAGACGACCTCTTGCATCTTTGGCAGCATTCGGATATTTCAAGCGTTTTTCGATATCTTTGATCGTTACCAAACCGCGGAGACGACCTTCTTCGTCAACAAGCGGAAGTTTTTCGATGCGATGTTTGCGAAGGATCTCTTTCGCATCTTCGATCGACGTACCTACCGGAGCCGTAATGAGGTTTTCGCGCGTCATGCAAGAACCGATCTTAAGCGTCATATCCGTTTCAAAGCGAAGGTCGCGGTTCGTCAAAATACCGACCAATTTATCATTTTCCGTAACAGGTACACCCGAAATATGATAACGTTCCATCAGATCATGTGCATCTCCGAGCGTATTTTCCGGCGACAAGAAGATCGGATCAACGATGATACCATGCTCCGAACGTTTTACTTTATCGATCTCATGAGCCTGCTGTGCGATCGGCATATTTTTGTGGATAACACCGATACCGCCTTCGCGAGCCATAGCAATAGCCATTTTTGCTTCCGTTACCGTATCCATACCAGAGCTGATAATAGGAATATTCAATTTGATCTTTTTCGTCAAATACGTGCCAAGTTCAACATCACGCGGTAATACATCAGATGCAGCAGGTACTAACAAAACATCATCAAATGTCAAACCTTCTTTTCCAAATTTTTCTTCGAACATATCTTATCTGACCCCTTTTCCGTTTCGTTTTTGCGTATTTTTATTATCATACCATCTAAAATCATTATCGTCCAGTAGTTTTACATATTTTTGAACGAAAAATCTTATCGTCATCAATAACTGTACGGAGCAAAGCCTGTCCGTTCCCATATCCGATTCTGCACAAATCTGAGAACTTCTTCTACCTTGCGACGGCTCTTCTTCTTCTCATGCAAATATCCTTCCAAAAACAACTGTTCTTCCGAGTACGGAAAACTCTTCTTTGCCTGCTCGCAAAACTGCACACAACAGACCATGCTCGCCTCCAGTTGCCACAGAACATTCTGCATCTCCCACAGATCACCTTTCGCATCAACGATAGCAGGCAGTGCTTTCCACCTTTCTTCATCGCGTGCGATCCGAACAACAGACCGTGCATCGCTGTACGAAGCGACCGCCGCCAGATACTGTCTTGCCTCATCTGACAAGAGCGCGGACAACGCACGCTCCAATTCATCAGAGGAAGCCATACGGCGCATACAATCTGCCAATACTGCTTCTTCCGTTTTCGCCAGTTGTTGCAGCAGCTCGCTAATCGTCATCTCCCCCTTTGCCATCACGTGACACATCACTTATCGCTCAAAAGCTTACCACCAATGCCAAAACTTTCTTTCGGCAATTCTCGCAAGATCACCGTAACAGCACTCTCGGAACATCCGATACTCGTAGAGATTGCTTCTGTTACCTTTTTTACCATATCGCGCTTTTGCTCTGTCGTTCTACCGGCTACAAAATCGATCTGCACAATCGGCATCACAGTTCACTCCCTCTTTTTTATTGTTATATTGATTCGATAAAATCGTACAGAAACCTGCCCAAACAGCAAAATTTATTCCTCCTCATCACAAAAAATCCCGATCGCATCCGTCAGTCGATATGTCGTAAGCCCTTGCCAAACAGCAGTCTCACTGAGCGTACCGCACAACTTTCCGCCCGTCGAAACAACGCGCACCATCGTGTAGACTTGTGGTCGAAACAGCTCGATCACCTCTCCCGCCCGCATATCACAGCGTACCGTATACCACATCGTCGGCAGATGACCTGCCTTCGTCAGTATGCGCTCTTTCCCCGCCATATGGCAAAACGGCACGAACGCAAGTTCCTTCTCCTCCGCGCTCGCCAGCCGCAAGACCATCCCCGCAAGAAGCATGACCGATATCAATACCTCGCACCGCACGAACCACACATACCCCGCATAAACAAAAAGAACGGCCGCTACCAGTTGACTGATACGTACCGTCCTTCTTACCGCCTCTTTTGCCGTCATGCTTGTACCGAGCAATATCCGAACGAGCCTCCCGCCATCGAGCGGATATGCAGGCAAAAGATTCCACAGCGCAAGCATCATATTCGTCTCCATAGCAAGCTCTGCCATACCACTCGGCTCCGACCACCCCCAACCGCAGAGAACCGCACCGAGCACACTTCCAAGAGGCCCTGCCGATACGACCATACATTCCCGAAGACCGTATCCGTTCATCCCCTCGATCTCAGCCATCCCGCCAAACGGTAAGAGCGTAATCCCCACCGCACGATGACCGAGCCATATGGCAACAACGATATGACACAGCTCATGGAACACGACACACGCGAAAATAACGATCGCTTCCACCATCTGACCGCAGATGCCGAACACCATCATCAACAAGAAGCACAGATAATGCACACGTATCGCTATCCCTCTTATCGTCATCACACGCATCTTATTCAGACCTCGCTTCATCCGAAACAGCTCGTATTCGTGTCATCGGATCGACTGCCGAACCTCTCTCGCGAATAGCAAGCGACAATCGTGGAAAACCATCGCTCTTTTTCCCGCTTCGCCCAATCGGCTCAGCACGCACAACAAGATCTCCGACCGCGACCCATGCCTCGGACAGATATCCGTAACGCACCGTTATCGGCCCGCTCTGCACGATGACAGACCGCGACAAGCCCTCCTCATCACGCACCACATCGAGCACCTTACCTGCCGCTACCGCTTTCACAGGTGTACCGATCGGCACCTCCCACTCGACCTCCTCATGATATGTCCCATCGGATGATACACCGAACGGTACGACAAGCTTCCCCTCAACAGGCGATGCCAGATAATTGAGCGGACTGACAGGCCGAGCCGTAACAGCCTTGACCGTCTCAAAAAACGGATACCGCACAGCACTCTTCCACAGCTCTTCCGCCCGCACACGCACCGCCAAAAAGTCCCCCTCTACCGTAAGAGCCTGCCATACGATACGCCCGCTCTCCTTGCCGAGCTCACTGCCAGACGCACCCAACACCCACACGACAGCAAACAAAACAATCGCCACGACAGACTGCACCAAATGCAATTTATACCTTTTCTTTTTCGCAGGCGAGCGATAATACACTTCCCACGGATCTTTCTCTCTCACGAACGATGCCCCCTTCTATCCTCTATCACATGAATATGGGACATCGCCTTAATTTATGCTCAGCAAGTGATATCTCGCTTCATCTTCACGACAGGAATATTCGCCGTCAGCGATACCGACCCGTCCGTTCGACTGAGCTGGATCTCTATCTCATCTTCCTGCACCTCCATATATTCCGAAATCACACGTATCATATCCTCTCGCATACGGTCTACCAACTGCGGCGATACCGACGCCCTATCATGTACGAGAACGAGCTTGAGCCTTTCTTTGGCTATCTTCTTCGAACCGTCCTGCGTTCTTCTCCACCACGATGCAATGCGTGCAAACAGCTTATCCATATCCTCACATCCCTATCAACTTTTTCATACGCATGAGCCACGGTCTCGGCTCGTCCATCGCAATGAACGGAACATTCTCTCCCATCAACCGACGTACGATATTCTGATATGCCATACTTGCCCGCGAGGCAGGACTGAGGATCGCAGGCTCACCGCGATTCGTCGACACAACGATATATTCATCTTCGGGTATCATACCGATCAGGTCTATCGCCAAAATATCCACGATATCCTCCTTATCCATCATATCTCCCTTTTTTACCATCATGGGACGTATCCGATTGATAATGAGCTTCGGCTCCTTCTTACCCATCGACGCAAGCATCCCAATGATACGATCGGCGTCACGCACAGCAGACACCTCGGGTGTCGTTACGATGATAGCCCTGTCCGCACCTGCCACCGCGTTCTTGAATCCCTGCTCGATCCCCGCAGGACAATCTATCAGCACATAATCAAACTCTTTTCTCAGCTCATCACAAAGCTGTTTCATCTGATGAGGCTTCACCGCATCCTTATCGCGTGTCTGTGCCGCAGGCAACAGATACAGATCCTCCTGCCGCTTATCGCGGATAAGAGCTTGCTTCAATCGGCAAAACCCTTCCGTCACATCCACAAGATCATATACGATGCGATTTTCAAGCCCCATCACCACATCGAGATTCCGAAGCCCAATATCCGCATCGACCACCACGACCTTCTTCCCCTGCATCACAAGCCCCATACTGAGATTCGCCGTCGTTGTCGTCTTACCGACACCGCCTTTGCCCGAAGTCACAACGATCACTTCACTCATTCTTCTACCACCTTCCATTTTATTCCATATTGTTATTTTCTATGCCGCCTGCCTAAATTCCTTTTTCTGTAAAATATTTTCGCATAAAAAAACCCGACCGAATTCGGTCGAGTGCTTTTATCTGTCGAAATACCCTTGTTCTCTC
>JAFPBC010000171.1 GCA_017390595.1 Selenomonadales bacterium
AGTGCGGAGCTTAAAAAGCTCATCGGCGTAACGGGCGGTCTCGGTACGGTGGCTACGCGGGCGGATATCATTGAAAAGCTGTTCGCGACGTTCCTGATCGAGAAAAAGGGCAGTGAGATATATGTCACGAGCAAGGGCAAACAGCTTCTCGAACTCGTGCCGAGCGAACTCAAGTCGCCTGCTCTGACGGCGAGATGGGAGCAGACGTTCGAAGAGATCGTTCGCGGAGGTAAGAAGGTGCAGTCGTCGTTCCTTGCCGATATCCGCGATTATACGAAGCATATCACGCAGTCTATCAAAGACAGCGAAGCACGATTCCGTCACGATAACGTCACGCGGACGAAATGCCCCGAATGCGGCAAATTCCTCTTGTCGGTAAACGGCAAGAAATCGAAGATGCTCGTTTGTCCCGACCGCGAGTGCGGATATCGTAAGACGCTTTCGCAAACGACGAACGCGCGCTGTCCCGAGTGTCACAAGAAGATGGAGCTTCGAGGACAAGGCGATGCCAAGGCGTTTTGGTGTGCGTGCGGATACAAAGAAAAGCTGTCGTCGCATACGAAACGGAAAAGTCAGAAGGCCGACAAGGTATCGAAACGCGAAGTCAACCGATACTTGAAACAGCAAGACGATTCTTCGTTCGGCAACGATGCGTTTAAACTGGCATTTGCCGAACTGTTATCCGACGGTAAAGGAGAAGTGTGATGAAAAAAAGAGTATTGCTCATCATCACGCTCGTCTGGGCGATGATGATGTCTGTTGCGGTTTGCGCGCCCGCGCCGTTGACGGAGGCTGATTTTGAATTGGGCGGTATCAATGCCGTTACGGACGATTTGGAAACGGCACTCAAAAGCGGTGGTAAGCTCCGTGTTGAGTATGAGAGAGATTCGTATATCCCGCCTACGCACGTGTGGGTGTTCAAGGATATCAAGATGTATACCGATATCTATACGAAAGAGATATTGCTCTTGACGACGGAAGAGGAAATGGTCGAAACGCCGCGCGGTGTTCGTGTCGGCTCGACGAAGCATAAAGTCATCAAGGAATACGGTCAGCCGCAAAAAGCGACCAAAAACGGCATGGTCTGTTTTATCTATCAAATGGGCGGCAAACGCATTATTTTTGATGTGACGGCAGGTCATGTGGAAGCGATCATGATAAACTGTATGCCGTCTGCTACGATGACGCTGGAAGGAGAATGATGATATGCTGTCTTATGTGCTGCTTGTTATCGGATGCTTGATATCGGCCGCGGGTCTCAATCTGTTTCTCGTACAGCATCAGCTTTTGTCGGGCGGTGTCGGCGGTCTGGCACTTATCGCGTATTACTTGTTCTCGCTCCCTGTCGGTATGCTCATCTTGGTGATGAACGTACCGCTTCTGTATCTGGCATATCGCTTCTTGGGCAAGCGATATCTCGTCGCGTCTATCTTCGGTACGGTGCTCTATTCGGTGCTCGTCGATGCGACACAATTTTTGAACGGGTATACGGTCGTTGATGATACGATGCTTGCCGCTATCTACGGTGGTGTCATCTGCGGGATCGGATTCGGCGTCGTATTTCGCGCGGGATTCAACACGGGCGGATTCGATATCATCTCGGCTATCGTAAAACAGTATTACGGCATCAACATGGGTACGTTCAACTTCATGGTCAACAGTATCATCGTACTGTTGTCGGCGGTGCTGTTCGGTATCAAGCCCGCGATGTTCACGCTTATTTCGATGTTCATCACAGCACAGCTGACGAATCGTGTCGTAACGGGTTTCAATCATAAAAAGACGATCATGATCGTCTCCGAATCGGCACGCGAGATCGCCGACGAAATTATAGAAGAGCTCGGGCGAGGTGTAACGTTCCTCCATGGAGAGGGCGCGTTCACGGGACAGCCGAGACGAGTTATCTTTGTCGTCGTCAACTTGACGCAGATCGCGCGCATCAAGATGCTGACGGCTAAAGTAGACCCGTATGCATTCATGATCGTGCAGGACGCGTCGGAAGTCATGGGACGCGGATTTACGCTTCCAAAATCGCCGCC
>JAFPBC010000172.1 GCA_017390595.1 Selenomonadales bacterium
ACCAACACGAACATTACCCTTTCTTAAAAGTGATTTTAAAAGTTCCGTGTTTGCAGTAGTTCCTCGATGTTTTCCCTCTTGAATAATGTTTCCAAGGGCTGCGTCTAAATCAATGATTGCAACTTCTCCAAAAAAGTTGAAATTTTCAATCCTCTGTCGAGAAGTCCCACTTCATCCATCAATGCCATCGGCGTTTTGCCGTACAATTTGAGACAATCATTTACCTCACCCTGCGTTTCCGCCAAGTGGATATGGATCTCTGCACCGAGTTTCTCCGAAAGTGCCACGACACGTTTGAGATAATCGGGCGGACACGTATACGGCGCGTGTGGTCCAAGCATAACGCGAAGTCTGCCGTCTGCCGCACCATGATACGTATTGTAGAGATATTCACTATTGACGAGTGCCGATTCTGCCGTCGGCGCAACACCTGCCATACCACGCGCGATAACAGCACGAATGCCCGTTTCTTCAACGGCTTCGGCAACACGTTCCATACCCATGTACATATCGGCAAACATCGTCGTACCGCTTTGGATCATCTCTGCAATACCGAGCATCGTTCCCCAATAAAAATCATCACTTTCCATTTTGCCTTCGATCGGCCAGATCTTCTTCTGAAGCCAATCCATCAAAAGCATATCATCGGCATAACTGCGAAACAGTCCCATCGCCGCATGCGTATGCGTGTTGATAAAGCCCGGAATAACGAACTTATCTTTGCATTCGATCGTGCGGTCGGGCGTCCAGTCTTCTGCTACGCTCTCTCCCACCGATAAAATAATATCATTTTCAATAGCGATATCGCCTTGTTTGGCGGTACCGTCTGTACTGAAATAATGTGCATTTTTAAGTAAAATACGACTCATTTTTTCACCCCTATACTTGACGATAATGCTGTAAATATTGGTTTCTCATACGCGCAACGTCATCACGATCAAGTTCTACCGCACCCCCGAGAGACTGCGCCGCAATGAATATCCTCGCTGTTTTTTCGACAAGCTCACACATCGTCATTGCTTCTTTGAGATTCGAACCACATCCAAGCATCCCATGGTTGGCAAGCAATACCGATTGATGCTCTCCGAGTGCACGTACCGTATTATCGGCAAGCTCTGCCGAACCGTTCGCCGCATACTCGGCGACCTCGATGTCACCGCCGTTCATCATAGCAACGTCTTCTATGATAGCAGGGATCGATCTGCGAGCGGCCGCACAAGCACTCGCATAAATGCTGTGCGTATGGATCAGTGCACCGACATCTTGTCTTGCACGATAGACCGCCAAATGAAGCGGAAGCTCGGACGACGGCTTGTAGTTGCCACCGATCCACTCGCCATTCATATCGACGATCGCAATATCATTCGGCACAAGCGTCATATAATCACGACCCGACGGTGTGATAGCGATCGTATCCGTATTCGGGATACGCACGCTGATATTTCCCCACGTACCTGCGATCAGTCCTTTTTCCGTCATGAGATGTGCATAGTCGATCACCGCTTGACACAACTGTTCTTTCATATGCATTCCTCACGCCTGGTGCAAGTATTGATACTGTTCGTCCGACAACGTGTCGATCGCGATACCCATCGAACGAAGTTTGATACCTGCTACTTTTTCATTCATTTCATCTGTAATGTTATAGACTTTGTTTTCCATCTGATCGTGTTTTTCTGCGATCTCGAGAACTGCGATCGTCTGGAGTGCGAACGACAAGTCCATGATCTCCGTCGGATGACCGTCGCCTGCCGCAAGGTTGACGAGACGACCTTCTGCCAACAGATAGATACGATTGCCGTTTTCCAACACGAACTCTTCAATATTTTTACGAACGATAGCCGTAGACTGCGCGATCTCATTCAGATGATTTTTATTGATCTCTACGTCAAAATGACCTGCGTTTGCCATGATGGCACCGTTTTTCATTTTGAGCATATGTTCTTTGCGGATAACATCTTTGCAGCCTGTAAGCGTCACGAAGAAATCACCGTACTGAGCCGCTTCTTCCATCGGCATCACGCGGAATCCGTCGAATACCGCTTCGATCGCTTTGATCGGATTGACTTCCGTCACGATAACATTCGCACCGAGACCTTTGGCACGCATCGCAACACCGCGACCGCACCAACCATAGCCTGCAACAACGACCGTTTTACCCGCTACCGTCAAGTTCGTCGTACGCATGATACCATCCCACGTGGACTGACCCGTACCGTAACGATTATCGAACAGATATTTGCAATATGCATCGTTTACAGCGATCATCGGGAACTGAAGACGCGCTTCTTCTTCAAGTGCCTTCAAACGAATAACACCTGTCGTCGTTTCTTCCGAACCACCCCATATTTCTTTTGCCTGTTCACTGCGCTCGCCATGCAAGAGTGCAACGAGGTCTCCCCCATCGTCGACGATCATGTTCGGTCTC
>JAFPBC010000173.1 GCA_017390595.1 Selenomonadales bacterium
GCGACTCCACGTTCTTCCACAGCGGTATCACCAACGTTATCAACGCCGTATACAACAACATGGACGAAGTCGTCGTCATCCTCGACAACTCCACCACCGCCATGACAGGCCACCAGCCCCACCCGGGCATCGGCCGCACCATGATGGGCGACGTATCGGCTAAGATCTCTATCGAAAAAGTCCTCGAAGCAGTCGGCACGACCAGCATCCGCATCGTCGACCCGCTCGACCTGCCGCGCGCGAAACAAGCCGTCCGCGAAGCATCGGAAGAAAAAGGCGTCCGCGTCATCATCTTCCGCTCGCCGTGTATCGCGCTCTTCAAAGGCGAACACACACGTCAGACCAACTACAACTGCATCGGCTGTCAGACCTGCATCAAAGAGATCGGTTGTCCCGCACTCTCGATGAAAAACGACCGCTGCGTCATCGACACATCGCTCTGCAACGGTTGCGGACTGTGTCAGCACGTCTGCCCATGCCAAGCGATCGAGGAGGTAAAATAATATGAAAAACTGTCTTTTATGCGGTGTCGGCGGTCAAGGTACCGTCCTCGCCTCCCGACTGATCGCTCATTGCGCGATGCTCCAAGGAAGATTCGCCCGCACAGCCGAGACCATCGGCATGGCACAGCGCGGCGGCTCTGTCGTCAGCCACGTTCGACTCGGCGACGACATCCAAAGCTCGCTCATCCCGCTCGGCCAGGCAGAACTGCTCATCGCGTTCGAACCGTGCGAAGCCGTACGTTGTCTGCCATATCTGAAAGCAGACGCGACCATCATCGTTGCTACACGTACCATCCAGCCCGTCACAGGCGCCTTGAGCGGCAAGACCTTCGACGCGGACGAAATGATAGACTATCTCCGCGCGCATGCCAAAGCTGTCATCACCGTAGACGGCGACGCCATCGCAACCGAAGTCGGAAGCCCGAAAGTCCTCAACGTAGCCCTTCTCGGCGCGGCATCGGCGACAGGCATCCTCGGCATCTCCGCGCAAGAGATCGAATCGGCACTCGCCGAAAAACTCCCGCCGAAAGTCCTCGCCATGAACCAGAAAGCACTCGCCCTCGGTGCCGAGTGCGTAAAGGAGTCCAACTAATATGCAGATGAAACCCGAAACACTCTCTATCATCAAACAACAGGCAAAACGTCTTCAAGCACTTGAAACGAGCCTTTATCACGAAAAATTCAAAGGCATCGACATCGACGCCATCGAAACAGCAGAAGACTTCGCTCGTCTTCCGTTCACGGAGAAAAAAGACCTCCGCGACGTCTACCCGCTCGGCCTTGCCGCTGTCCCCGAAGAGCAGATCGTTCGTATCCACTCCTCGAGCGGCACGACAGGCACGCCTATCATCATCCCGTACACGCAAAAAGACGTTGACGACTGGGCGATTCTCTTCGAACGCTGTTACCGTATCGCAGGCGTCACGATGAACGACCGCGTACAGATCACACCCGGCTACGGCCTCTGGACGGCAGGCATCGGCTTCCAGCTCGGCGTCGAACGACTCGGCGCGATGGCAGTCCCGATGGGCCCGGGCAACACCGAAAAACAGCTTCGCTTCCTCGAAGACATGAAATCGACCGTCCTCTGCGCGACGAGCTCGTACGCGCTTCTCCTTGCGAAGAGATCGCCAAACGCGGCATCCGTGACAAAGTGTACCTCAAAAAAGGCATCATCGGCTCCGAACGCTGGGGTGAAAAAATGCGCCGCCGCATCGCGAGCGAACTCGGCATCGAGCTCTACGACATCTACGGCCTTACCGAGATCTACGGACCGGGTATCGC
>JAFPBC010000174.1 GCA_017390595.1 Selenomonadales bacterium
AGCCATCGCAAACTCTACACTTGGTGTGGCAAAGCTCCCCACCGCGGCGACTGCGATATAAAAGACGATTTCGTTGCCGAACAGGCCGACCTTCGTTGCAAATTCGCCCAACATAAACGCGCCGATAAAACCAAGCGCTGTCGCTTGCGCACTCGGTACATGGATCGTTGCCATGCGAACAAGCTCTAATCCAAGTTCCGCAAGCAAAAACTGAATGGCTATCGGTATGATTCCAGGTTCTTTGGGTCCTAAGAATAATAATGCTTCGGGCAGAATATGACTGTTCATCGCCAATACAAGCCAAACAGGCGGCAATAGAAGCGAAAAGAAAATACCGATAAGACGGACGACTTTCAAGAATGTACCGACAAGCATCGTTTGGTGATATTCTTCGGCATGCTGTACATGATGCCAAAATGTCGTCGGCAATATCATCACATTCGGCGAGGTGTCGACCATGAGGCATACATGTCCTTCCAAGAGATGCAGCGCCGCTACATCGGGTCTCTCCGTATAGCGCACCTTCGGAATGACATCAAGACTTGTCCCCTCAACGATGTATTCTTCAACCGCCCGCTCCGCCATCGGAATACCGTCAATATCAATATCTTTTAACTTACGTCTTACATCATCGACAAGGTCGGGATTCGTTACATCGGCAATATACGCTATCGCCACATCAGTCTGTGAACGTGAGCCGACTTTGACGATCTCAAACCTGAGATTCGGGTCACGCAATCTTCGTCTGATAAGTGCTGTATTGAATACAAGCGTTTCGATAAACGAATCTTTCGACCCTCGCGTCACTTTCTCAAGTGTTGATTCCGCGGGCGTACGAGCAGGAAACATACGTGCATCGACCGATAACAACGCATCTTCTCCATCGATGAGAAAGAGCAGTTCACCCGCCAACAAATTAATGATAGCTTCATTTAGATCTTGCACGATCTTAGCTTGCTGTATAGCCATCTTATGAACGAACAAACTTCGGAGTACATCCGCAGATATATGTGTTTCGCTCGGCAACGGAAAAAGGGATTTTAGCGCATCGGTTATCATATGTGTCGCATTCATACCGTTGATACCGTAGGTCGCTATCCTTTTATTACCGAGATGAAATTCACGGTAAATAACATCGAAACTGACACCTACACCAAGTACCTCTTTCAGATACGCAGCATTCTTCTCGATATCTCGGTCAATGGGTTTCTTTTCCGTTAGCATTGCCTCACCTGCCTTATCTTGTCACACCCAAGTTACACAGCGTCATCAATCTTTGGGACGGAACAATATCGCCATACTAAATCCGAAAATAATTGCCGCAGTGATGCCTGCCGCAGTCGCTTTGATCGCTCCGCTGAATATCCCTAAAAAACCATCTTTTTGAACGCCTTCTATCGTACCCTGCACAAGCGAATGACCAAATCCCGGCAGTGGTATCGTCGCACCTGCACCACCAATATCGATAAGTGGTTGATACCAACCAAAGCTGCTGATCACGCCACCGAGCACAACGAATAACACCAAAACATGAGCAGGTGTCAACGGCGTCATATCCATCAATAATTGCCCAATTACGCAAATGCTCCCACCGATGATAAAAGCCATCAGTAACTGTTCCACGATAGTCCCCCCTATAATTCGATCGATACCGCATGCGATATACAGGGAATGGATTCTTTTTGCTGATAGGAAGTCGGACTATGCAGACTGCCCGTTCCTAAAAGGAGTATTTTTTTGAGTTTTTGTTCCAGCATCTGCTTGAACAAATATCCGCAAAAAACAAGAGCCGAGCTGGCACATCCACTTGCGCCCGCGTGTGCATCTTGATTTTCCAAGTAGATCATACAACCGCAATCATCATAGACACCGCTGAGTTCTATCCCGTCTTCTCGCATCATACGAAAC